>NZ_JBEXMX010000021.1:0-64568 GCF_040610755.1 Gordonia sp. NPDC003585
CCAGGATGCCGATCGCCCCGCCGATCAGGGCGTCGATCGCGCGATGGAATCCGGCGACCCCGCCCGGCGGCAGCAGCGTCGCCACCAGCACAGCCGACGACGCCGCCTGCATCGGGATCAGCGGTCCGTCGTCGAGGAACACCGCCACCGCCATCGCAAGCGCGACCACCACCACGATCTGCCATGTTCCCGACCCGACCTGGGAGATGAACACGTCGCCGACGAGGATGCCGATCGTCACGCCACCGACGAGTTCGACCGACCGCCGCCAACGCTGGCTCAGCGACAGTCCCAGCGAGATCACCGCCGCAATGGGCGCGAAGAACGGTTGCGGATGGCCGAAGACCTCGATCGCCACCCACCACGCGGCACCCGCGGCGAGCGAACACTGCGCGATCGGCACAAACGACAGCCACAACCGCCGAAGTCGCTGCCGCAGCGGGGCGGGCAGCGAGTTGAAATGCCTGCGCAGGCGTGCGATCACACCAAGCCGAGGTGCGCGGCGGCGCTCGGATCGCTGTCGTTGAGCAGGTCGAGGCAGCGCAGGTACTCGTCTTCTTCGCCGATGGCCTGGGCCGCACGGGCCAGCACGCCGACCGCACGCAGAAAGCCTTGATTCGGTTCGTGCTTCCACGGGACCGGGCCGAAGCCCTTCCAACCGTGGCGTCGGAGCTGGTCGAGCCCACGGTGGTATCCGGTCCGGGCGTAGGCGTATGCCTCGATCACCTTGCCGAGGTCCACGTCGTCGCCGGTTCCCGCGGCATCGATGGCGGCCTCGGCCAGGTACGCCCAGGCGATGGACGCAGTGGGATGCGCCGCCGCCACCTCGGCGGGTACCGCACCATTGAGTAGGTCAGATTCGGCCTCGTCGTCGCCGGTGAGCAGTACCGGCTGTGGGCCCAGAAGATCTCCGAATGACGTCACGTCTCCATTGAATCATCGCCTCAGGCGAGGATGGACGAGACCAGGACTAGCCGATATGTCCGGAATCGACCGAACGCCCGAGTGCTGTATCGGGGGTCCATTCGCTAGGGTGAATGGCGCAATCGCTCCCGGCCGGTCGGCCGAACTGTCAGCGATGGTCGACGACGAGTGTCTAATCAGAGACGCGTGAAAGCGGGGTGATGAGGTCATGTCCAGACCCGGCGAGCCAAAGACGGCTGTCACCAAGGCCTTTGCCGCGATCCGGCGTTACGGTGAAGATCGACGCGCGCGCCGCAGGAGCGGACCCCCCGACCCAGCCGGGCGGCGTACTCAGGCTAGCGCCACCCCCGGCACACCTGCTGCCGACACACCGGACGCCGGCGTGTCGACGTCGCCGTCGAACGGCCCGTCGGCGGCGGAGACCGTGCAATTTGTCACACCGGGCTCACTTGATCAGAGCACCGACCGCAGAGAGGGCAACGACCCAGCCGTGGAAGATCCCACCCAAACCGACTTCGCCCCGGACAACACCGCTGACACCGACACCGCGCACGAGGAAAGCGCGGCGCCGACCGAGCGCCGGGACTCCGGGAACAAGCAGGACTCGGGGAACAAGCAAGATCCGGCTCCGGCACCGCCGAAGCCGAAGGGTGGACGCGGCATCGATGGCGCGACCCAGGTCATCCGCCGTGAAGACATGCCCGACACCAGCGACCTCCAGGACCTCGACGACATCGACCCGGTCGCCGCGAGCACCGACGACACCGGCGACACCACCGACGACGAAGAGTCGGCGGCGCCGGCCCGTCTGGGACCGAGCGACTCGAAGACCACGGTGATCCGGCGTGAGGACATGCCGGATACGAGCGACCTCGAGGACCTCGACGACATCGACCCGATTGCCGAGAGCGCCGACGACGCCACCGACTCGGAGTCGGACTCGGACTCCGGCTCGGGCTCGAAGGTCGCGGGTGCTGCCGGCGTTGCTGCTGTTGCCGGAGCCGCCGGTGTTGCTGCCGCGGTCGCGTCGAAGGACGACGAAAGCGATTCGGCAGCAGCAGAATCCGACGTTCCCGAATCGGAATCGGAGGAGCCCGCCGCAACAGAGTCCGACGCAGTAGAGGCCGACGCAGCAGAGGCCGATGCAGCAGAGGCTGATGCCGAGCCGGTTGCCGACGAGCCCGTTGCCGAAGAATCGGTCGCCGATGAAACAGTGTCGGAGGAGCCTGCCGCCGAGGATTCCGTCGCGCACGACCCGGTCGCAGAAGATTCCGCCACCGAGGAATCCGCCACCGAGGAATCCGCCACCGAGGAATCCGCCGCCGAGGAATCTGCCGCCGAAGAACCCGCTGCCGAGGACGACGGTGCCGCCCAAGAATCGGCGGAGGACACCTCGGGAGCAGAGGCCGAGGCGGCCGAGCCCGAGGCAGAAACTGCGGCAGACCTCGACACTGCCGAACCCAAGGCAGACGACGCCGCAGCTGTCGACACAGAATCTGACGCCACCGAGACCGTCGACTCGGAAGACACAGACGCCACCGATGCCGATGCCGGCGCGGATGCGAAGACCGCGGTCATCGCACTCCCGGACACCGCAAAGGCGGATACCACCCCCGCGGACAGCGCAGCGACCGACACCACCGAGGCCGACGGTCCCGCCACGGAAGCGATCGCCGACCCGTCCGGTTCGGACGCCAAGACCGCGGTCATCGAGCGCCCGCAGCCTGCGCGCGTGGACACCAAATCCGACACCCCGGCGGTCGCCGAATGGTCGACCGTCGCACACGAACCGCAGGTCATCCAGGGCGCCAAGCCGGAAGAGAAGAAGGGTCGGGGCCGGCTGATCGCCGCGGCGGTGGCCGCCGTCGTGATTGTCGTGGCCGTGGTGGGCGGCATCTTTGCGTTCATCAGCCTCCGCGAGCCCGCCCCGGCGGACGAAGCGGCCGAGGTGGCGACCCAGTACACGACTGCGCTGTCGAACGGTGATCTCACCACTCTGGTCGAGATCACCTGCGGCACCGACCACGACTTCTTCGCAAGTCAGGATCCGGCGGCCTACCAGCAGACCTTCAACTCACAGAAGGCGCGCAACGAACTCGTTCAGTTCGGCGAGATCAGGGCGGTCCGCGTCGACGGCGACCAGGCCGTCGTCGAACTGCCCGCGGCTCCGGGCAACCGGCCGCAGGAGCAGGAGTTGGTCACCATCAACCTGCAGAAGTCGGGTGACGACTGGAAGGTCTGCGCGCCGCAGTGAACCGTGCCGCACCGAGTGGAGGCGACCATCGCTTCCCGGCGCAGCCCGGGCGGCCGGTGAACCCACACCCGGGCCCGGCACCAACATTCACGCCGCGGACGTTCACTCCGCCGGCGATCACGGCGCCACCCCCGCAGTCGACGTGGCAAACACCCGCGCCGGCCGCCCCACCGCGACCGCCCTCCCGCAACGCACGATCCGCCCGCGTCCGAGCATCGCGCCCCAAGAAGCGCAGGATCGAACCCGAGGTGATCATCGCCGGCTTGGTGATGATCGCCCTCGCGCTCGCCGTGATCGTCGGGCTCATCGCGCTCTGACTTCGTCGGCAAACGCGGAGTCGAGAAGAGCGGCCAAGAAAGTGGGGGAAGAAACTTCTTCCCCCACCCTTGGTGTCCTCCCCCAGAAATTTCTAGCGGAAGACTATGAACCCCGGGGAAGAAGTTCTTCCCCTAGATTTTGCGGTCGCCCCGCTGACGCATTTTCCCAGCTCAGCAAAGCGGCAACCGGACATCAGGTCCGTATGAAGTTGTGCCCGGAGACCGGGCACAACTTCATACAGATGAGATCGAGCGCGTCAGGCGCTGATCGACTTGCCGACCGACTTGAGGTCGGTGCAGGCCTCGACGACGCGCTCGCTCATGGCGGCCTCGGCCTTCTTGGACCAGACGCGCGGGTCGTAGGTCTTCTTGTTGCCGACGTCGCCGTCGACCTTCAGGACGCCGTCGTAGTTCTCGAACATGTGCCCGGCGATCGGTCGCGTGTAGGCGTACTGGGTGTCGGTGTCGACGTTCATCTTCACCACGCCGTAGCTCAGCGCCTCTTCGATCTCACTCTTGAGCGACCCGGAACCGCCATGGAAGACGAAGTCGAACGGCTTGGAGCCCTCGGCCAGGCCGAGCTTCTTCACCGCGACCTCCTGGCCGGCCTTGAGCACGTCGGGGCGCAGCTTCACGTTGCCGGGCTTGTACACGCCGTGCACGTTGCCGAAGGTCGCGGCGAGCAGGTACTTGCCCTTCTCGCCGGTACCCAGGGCGTCGAGGGTCTTCTCGAAGTCCTCGGGGGTGGTGAACAGTTTGTCGTTGATCTCGGCCTCGACACCGTCCTCTTCACCGCCGACGACGCCGATCTCGCATTCGAGGATGATCTTCGCGGCGGCCGCCTTGGCGAGCAGATCCTGCGCGATCTCCAGGTTCTCCTCCAGCGGCACCGCGCTGCCGTCCCACATGTGCGACTGGAACAGCGGGTCCTTGCCCGCGTCGACGCGCTCCTGGGAGATGGCCAACAGCGGACGGACGTAGGTGTCGAGCTTGTCCTTGGGACAGTGGTCGGTGTGCAGGGCGATCGTCACGTCGTACTTCGCGGCGATCACATGTGCGAACTCGGCGAGGGCAACCGCGCCGGTCACCATCTCCTTGATACCGAGGCCCGAACCGAATTCGGCGCCACCGGTCGAGAACTGGATGATGCCGTCACTACCGGCATCGGCGAATCCTTTGATCGCGGAATTGATGGTCGACGAGGAGGTGCAGTTGATCGCAGGAAATGCGTACCCACCCTCCTTGGCCTTCTTGAACATCTCGGCGTACTGATCGGGGGTGGCAATCGGCATTTCTCACGTCCTCCAACCGGGTGGGTTTTCACGCTTTGCGAGTCGGTTACTCCTGTTCAGTATGGCAAGGCCGCACCGGTCTCGTGCACCGGACGTCGTACCCGCCCGTAGTCACGTCCGGAAACTGTCATGTCAGGAAACACTCAGACGGTCTCGGTATCCTCGGGTTCCGTGACGAACTTCGCGATTGACGCAAACACGACAAACCTGGCATTGCTGCCCGGTTTCCTCGACCCCGTCAACCTGCTGAACTCGTTCGGCACCTGGATTCTGGCCGGCCTCCTGATCGTCGTCTTCGTCGAATCAGGACTGCTCTTTCCCCTGCTCCCCGGCGACTCACTGCTGTTCACCGCTGGTCTGATCGTGGCCGCGAAGTCCGCCGAGATCGAACCGTTCGCACCGCTGTGGGTGCTGCTCGTCACCATCCCGATCGCCGCCTTCCTCGGTGATCAGGTGGGGTATCTGATCGGCAACCGGGCCGGATACTCCCTGTTCAAGCCCGACGCGAAGGTGCTCAAAGAGAAATACATCATCGAGGCGCACGAGTTCTTCGAGAAGCACGGCCCCATCACCATCGTGTTGGCGCGGTTCGTCCCGATCGTGCGCACCTACGCCCCGCTCGTCGCGGGTGCGGCCAAGATGCGGTACCCCGTCTTCCTCACCTACAACGTGGTGGGCGCGATCGCCTGGGGTGCCGGGGTGACGCTGCTCGGCTACTTCCTAGGACAGATCGCGTTCATCCGCGACAACGTCGACTACATCTTCCTGCTCATCGTGTTCGTGTCGGTGCTGCCGATCATCTCCGAGGTCGGCAAGCGGGTGATCCGCAGGCGGCGGGCGGTCGTCAAGGAGCCACTCGACACCGACGACGCCGTGACCGTCGACTCACGATAGCCACCGTTGCGGCTCGCTCTCAGGCTGACCGCGTAGCCTGATGAGCCGTGACGTCCACAGCTCTAGCCGAGACCACGACAAACGTGGCTCTCATGCCCGGCTTTCTCGACCCGGTGACCCTCCTCGGATACTTCGGCGGTTTCGCACTCTGGGGTCTCCTCCTGGTGATCCTGATCGAGTCGGGCGTGTTGTTCCCGGTCCTACCAGGTGATTCGCTGCTCTTCGTGGCAGGCATGGTGGTCGCCGCCGGCGGCAAGGACGGGATCGAGAGTTTCGCCACACTGTGGCAGCTGCTGATCCTCATCCCGATCGCCGCGATCATCGGCGGCCAGATCGGCTACTGGATCGGCCGCTTCGTCGGCACCGAGATGTTCAAGCCCGACGCCCGATTCCTCAAGGAGCGCTACCTCACCGAGGCGCACGAATTCTTCGAGAAGCACGGCCCGATCACCATCTTCCTGGCCCGGTTCGTGCCGATCGTGCGCACGCTCGCCCCGATCGTCGCCGGCGCGGCCCGCATGAAGTACTCGATCTTCTTCATCTACAACGTGGTCGGCGCCATCGTCTGGGGCGCCGGCATCGTGCTGCTCGGCTACTGGCTCGGTCGCTTCGAGATCGTCCAGAAGCTCATCGAACCAATCTTCATCCTGATCGTCGTGCTGTCGGTCGCCCCGATGTTCTACGAGTGGTACCGACGACGTCGGGTGGCGAAGCGGGAAGCCGCAACGACAGTCGAGACGCCGGCACCGACCGAGGAACAGACCGACACCGTCTGATCCGAAGAGATCGGTGACCACCGCGCTGAACTGGGCAAATGGGGTAGTGCCGTGCCCCCAAAATCTAGGGGAAGAACTTCTTCCCCGGGGTTCGAAGTCGTCCGCGAGAATTTTCTGGGGGAGGACTCCAGGGGTAGGGGAAGAAACTTCCTCCCCTACTTTTGTGGGCGCATGTTCTTGGCGTCGCGTTCGGCGGAACGCGACGACGGTGACTCAGATCGGTGACTGAGATCGGGCCCGTCAGCGTCCGCTTCCGGGAAATACCCGGAGGACCACCCTCAGGGGCCCGATCCTGGCCACCGGTTCGTGTGAGCCGGCGGTCTCTCGTCATCGTGCCGTCGTCAACGCCTCAGGTTGGCTCCGTTTCCACGGTTCAGGCTCAGGCAGCGGCCGCGCTCACCACGCCTGCCCGAGATCGGCGTGTTGTCGAATCCAGGAGTGCATGGCGATCCCGGCGGCGACGCCGGCGTTGATGCTGCGCGTCGAGCCGAACTGGGCGATCGACACGGTGAGGTCGGCGGCGGCCTGGGCGTCGTCGCTGACACCCGGTCCTTCCTGCCCGAACAGCAGCACGCAATCACGCGGCAGTTCAACGGTTTCCAACGGCAGTGCACCCGGCGTGTTGTCCACCGCCACCACCGTCAACCCCGAATCACGAGCCCACGCAATCAGATCCGCCACCGTCTCGTGATGCATCAGATGCTGATAGCGGTCGGTGACCATGGCGCCGCGACGATTCCACCGGCGTCGTCCGACGATGTGGACGGCGGCTGCGGCGAACGCGTTCGCGGTGCGGACCACGGTCCCGATGTTGGCGTCGTGGGCGAAGTTCTCGATCGCGACGTGGAACGGGTGACGACGGGTGTCGAGGTCGGCGACGATCGCCTCACGGGTCCAATACCGGTACGCGTCAACCACATTGCGGGTGTCGCCCTCGTCGAGAAGCGTCGGGTCGTACCGGTCGTCGGTGGGTGGCGGCGAATCATGTTCGGCCGCCCAGGGACCCACGCCTACCGCGGGGCCGGCCTGCCACTCGGTCGGGCCTGGCTCCCCGGAAATGTCAGGCAAGACCCCAGAATCAGACAAGGCCGAGGTCGCCCAGGCCCAACAGCGACCGATACGGCACGCCGAGTCCGGTGATCACGGCGTCGGCTCCGGTGGCGCGGTCCACGACGGTGGCCACGCCGACGACGGTCGCCCCCGCCTCACGCGCCGCCTCGACCGCCGCCGACGGCGACGCGCCCGTGGTGGACGTGTCCTCGACCACCAGCACCCGACGACCGGCGATGTCCGGTCCCTCGATGCGGCGTTGCATGCCATGGGTTTTCGCGGCCTTGCGCACCACGAACGTGTCGATGGCCCGACCGTCGGCATGCATGATCGAGCTGGCCACCGGATCTGCCCCGAGCGTCAGACCGCCGACCGAGTCGTACTCCCAGTCCGCGGTCAGTTCCCGCATCAGCCGGCCGATGAGCGGCGCCGCCTCGTGATGCAGGGTCGCGCGTCGGAGGTCGACGTAGTAGTCGGCTTCCTTGCCCGAGGACAACGTCACCTTGCCGTGCACCACGGACAGTTCCTGGACGAGGGCGGCCAGCCGCTCACGCGCCGACTGATCCACAGCGGGAGAAGACGAACCGGGGACAGAAGACATGACAGGAACTCTCACTCTCGGCCGGATGGCGGGTCAGTCGCGACTGTGACGATTTGGCCGCTCGATCCCGGGGTCGCTGTCAGAGCCACGCTCCCGGCGGACCGGCATGGGACTCAGCCCGCGAGCGCCACGGGTCGGCGTCGTGCCCGTCGCAGGGCTGGGTGCCGGTGCGGGCGCAGGCTGCCGGGGCTGGGCGGGCCGCCGATCGGGGTTCGGCGCAGCAGCCGGGTTGGGTGCCGCTTCCCCCCGTCGTCGGCGTTCCTTGTCCCGCATCGACTCGGTCTTCTCGTCGGCGAGTTCGGCGCGCGTCGGGCCGTGCGGGTCCCGGGGATCGGGGGTGTCCTGGGGATCGCGGACCGGCGGCAGGACGCGCAGCAGGTCGGCGAAGCGGCGCACAACTTCCAGCCCCGCGTTGAGGTGAGCAGCGTCGTTGGTCAAGGGCATCGAGCCGAGCGCCCAATTGCCCTCGTTCCAGAGCACCTCGACATACGCCGGCGCCTTGTTCGCCAGGGCGACCATGCGCCGGTCACACACCCTTCGGGCGACGTCAAGGTTGTTGGAGAACATCACGCGCGGACCCATCGCACCGAGCAGTTCGACGTCCTCTTCCATCGGGGCGAGTACGTCCTCGTGGCGCAGGTCGATCACCACTGGCGACGGCCCGGACCTGCGGACGGCGACCACGGTGGACGTGTCGACCAGGTCGAACACCACCGCTTCCGCGCCCCCGTAATGCCCGTATGCAACATCGCGAACCGCGACATGGTCCGGAACGTTCATCGTTGCGCGGTGAAAGACCTTGCGCAGCTTGGTGTCCGACTCACGGAACTTGAACTCGTGCTCGTCGCCCCACACCGCGCGCTGGTGACGCGCGACGTTGGATCGCTGCCGGTCCAGCCACAGCAGGACGACCGCGCCGGCGAGCGCCACGGCGGCTATGACGAAGTAGACGATGGTGGTCATCGCGCTACAGCCTACTATCGGCAGGCCAGCCACCGTGCTGCGTGACCCGCCACCGGCGTCGAGCGGGTCAGCGGGTCACGTATCCGCGCGCCTTGTCGACCACGTTGACCAGCGTCGACGCGAGGTCCGATGCGTCGGAATCCCGATATTTGCGCAGGTTGACGAGGATCTGGTCGGCCAGTGAGTCACGCCACCCCGCCACGTCGCCGCTCATGTGCGCCGAGATCGAGACTCCGGGCATATCCCACAGCGGACTGTCCTCGGCCAGCGGTTCGTCGTCGAACACGTCCAGCGAGGCCGCTCCGAGCGCACCCGAGCGCACCGCATCCACCAGTGCGGATTCGTCGACGAGCTGCCCGCGCCCGACGTTGACGAGGTGGGCGCCGGATTTCATGGCCCCGAGTACCCGCGCGTCGACCATCCGTTCGGTCTGCGGTGTGAGCGGCGCGACGAGGATGACGTTGTCGAAGGCGCCGATGTGATCGGCGAGGTCGGATGTGGCGATCACCTCGCCGAAGTCGGGGTCGCCGGTCCGTGCGACGCGGCCGGCCCCGGTCACCGACACCCCCACCGCCCGCAACAACCGGGCGATGGCACGTCCGATACCGCCCGTTCCCACCACGAGCGCCGACGTCCGATGCGTCGCGACCGTCTCCCGATGCCGCCACACGTGGTCACGCTGAAATCCCATCGATTCGTGTAATCGCTTGTCCCGAGCCAGGATCGAGCCCAGGACGAACTCCGCAATCGGGCGGTCGAACACGCCGCTGGCGTTCGTGACCACCACCTCGGAGGTCACCAGATCGTCGAAGAGCAGCGAGTCGACACCGGCCGCACAGACGTGCACCCAGCGCAGCGAGTCTTTCGCCACGTCCCAGTTGTCGACGAGGCCGCGGGAGAAGAAGTCCCACAGGACAAGGATGTCGGCGCCGGACAGGGCGTCGGCCAGTCCATCGGCGGTGCAGTGCCGGATGTCGGCGAGTTGGTCCAGCTCGGCCAGGTTGTAGGGCGGCGGCACGTCGTCGGCGCCGAGGAAGACGAGAACGGGATATGCGTCGGAAGCCATCGGCATCCACCCTATGCGTCCAACATTGACAGCATTCTGTCAATTATGACAGAATGCTGTCATAATCAACCGAAACCTCAGGAGGCTCCCGATGCATACCGTCCATCTCGCGCTCTACGAAGGCCTGGCCGACTGGGAGTACGGATATGTCGCCGCGGGCATCAACAATCCGGAGTTCCAGCGCGCGCCGGGGACCTTCGAGATACGTACCGTCGGCGTCACTCGCGATTCCGTCACGACCATCGGCGGCGTGCAGATGACTCCCGGGCTGACGCTCGGCGAGGTCGATCCCACCCAGAGCACCATGCTCGTTCTCCCCGGCGCGCAGAGCTGGGATGGCAACGCCCCCTTCGTCGACGCCGCGTTGCGTTGGAATGCCGCAGGAGTGCCCGTCGCCGGGATCTGTGGTGCGACGCTGGGTCTCGCCCGCGCCGGACTGCTCGACCATCGACGCCACACCAGCAACGCACGGGAGCAACTCGCACCGACCGGATATCAGGGCGCCGAGCATTACGTCGACGCTCCCGCCGTCACCGACGACGGCATCATCACCGCCGCGGCTGTGGCACCGGTCGAGTTCGCACGCGAGGTGTTCGCCCTGCTCGGCATCTACGAGCCCGCGGTGCTCGACGCCTGGTGGCAGCTGTATGGCAAGAAGGATCCGGCCGGCTTCTACGCCCTGGCCGAGAACTGACGCGCGTGTCCGAACATCAACGACTGCTGTCCGACGCGGCGCTGACCGCGTTCCACCTGAACGGGCAGTTCCTCGCTCTCGCCGACGAGCTCGCACGTCCCGCCGGCCTGACGGCAACACGCTGGCAGGTTCTCGGCGCGGTCTTGGACACGCCTCGCACGGTGTCTGACATCGCCCGCGTCATGGGTATCACACGCCAGAGCGTGCAGCGCACGGCCGACATCCTGGTCGACGACGGACTGGTTGCCTACTCCGACAACCCCGCCCACCGCCGCGCGAAACTCGTTGTCGCCACCGACGTCGGACGCGCGTCGGTCGAGGCCATCACACCTGGTCATCGGGCTGCTGCCGACCGCCTTACCGCCATGCTCGGCGCGGAACAATGGGAGTCGATCATCGACGGAATGCATGCGCTGAGCCGGGCCCTCGACAGCCTCTGACCTGGCCCTGCGAGACGAACCTGTCTAATTGTTGACAATCCGACAAACTACCGTCACGGTGGAGCCATGACCGCCAGTGTTGACACCACTCCCCTGACCGTTCCGGCCGCGTCATCTCGCCAGAAGGCGTCGCTGAGTCCGTTGCTCAAACAGGCGACACCCGTGGTCGTCGACCACGCGTTCGGCTCCTGGATTCACGGCACCGACGGCAACGACTACCTCGACTTCACCACGGGGATCGGGGTCACCAGCACCGGGCACTGCCATCCACGCGTTGTCGCCGCCGCACAAGCACAGTGCGCCAAGGTGATTCACGCCCAGTACACCACCGTCATGCATCCACCGCTGCTCGAGTTGACCGAACGGCTCGGGGGCGTACTACCGCTCGGACTGGACTCCGTCTTCTACGCCAACTCCGGGTCGGAGGCCGTCGAGGCCGCGGTCCGCCTGGCGAGAATGGCCACCGCCAAGCCGAACATCATTGTCTTCCAAGGCGGATTCCATGGCCGGACGGTCGCAGCAGCAAGTCTGACCACGGCAGGCACCCGCTTCTCGGCGGGCTTCTCACCTCTGATGAGCGGCGTGCACATGGCGCCGTTCCCGTACGCCTTCCGGTACGGCTGGGACACCGACACCGCGGTCGACTTCGCCCTGAGCGAGCTCGACTACCTGCTGCAATCCCGCGTCGCACCCAATGACACCGCGGCCTTCCTGATCGAGCCGGTCCTCGGTGACGGAGGCTATCTGCCCACCCCGCCGCGCTTCCTGGCCGGCCTCCGTGAACGCGCCGACGCGCACGGCATCCTGCTGATCCTCGACGAGGTGCAGGCCGGGTTCGGACGCACCGGTCGCTTCTGGGGCCACCAGCACGCCGACGGGCTCGTGCCCGATATCCTCATCACCGCAAAGGGACTCGCCTCCGGATTCCCCATCTCCGCCATCGCAGCGCCGACCGCACTGATGAGCAAGGCCTGGCCCGGCTCGCAAGGCGGAACCTACGGCGGCAACGCGGTCGCCGCGGCCGCCGCCATTGCCACCCTCGACGTGATCGAAAGCGAGGGCCTGGTCGAGAACGCTCGCCTCCGGGGTGAGCAACTCCTCGACGGACTACGTTCTGTGGCAGCGCCTTACAACGGCATCGGGGATGTCCGCGGGATCGGCCTGATGGCCGGCGTGGAGTTCGTCACCGCCGATGCATCCGGCGCACGAGTGCCCGACGCGGCAGCGGCAACCGCGGTGCAGCAGGCCACCACCGCGCAGGGATTGCTGACACTGACCTGCGGACCGGCCGGCAACGTCGTCCGCATGATCCCCGCACTCGTGGTGACCGAGGACGAGATCAGGCTGGGCGTCGAGCGTTTCGGTGCCGCACTGGCAGCCACACTCGGCCAGTGAGCATCGTCACCGACCTCACCACACTCGGCATCGACGCCGACGAGTCGACCCGGCGCCTGGCCGAATACTCCTACGACGCCTCGAACTATCGCGTGCCGCCGATCGCCGTCTCGTTCCCGCGATCGGCCACCGAGGTCGCCACCATTGTCCGCCATTGTCACGAGCACGGAGTACCGGTGACCGCACGAGGCGGCGGAACATCCATGGGCGGCAACGCCATCGGCACGGGCATGGTCATCGACCTGTCACGCCATCTCGCCGATGTCCTCTCGATCGACGCCGACGGCGAAACCGCTGTGGCGGGCGCGGGCATCGTGTTGACCACCCTTGCCGCGCAGGCACGCAAGGCCACCGACGGACGGCTCACCTTCGCCCCCGACCCCTCGTCGGCCTCCCGTGCCACCCTCGGCGGCGCCATCGGCAACGACGCCTGCGGCAATCATTCGGTGCGCTACGGACGCACCAGCGATCACATCATCGAGCTCCATCTGGTGACCGCCGACGGGTATGCGCTCACCGCAACGCGTTCCGGCCTCAGCGCCTCCGAGCCCGACGATGGAGCTGCCGCTGCACGTGCAGCTCAGATCACCCGGGATCTACACGATCTGACATCGGCCAATCTCGGCATCTTCCGCACCGGGCTGGAGACCATTCCACGTCAGGTGTCGGGCTATCACCTGGCAAAGCTGCTCCCGGAGAACGGTTTCGACGTCGCCCGTGCACTGGTCGGCAGCGAGGGCACCTGTGCTGTCGTGGTGTCGGCCAAGGTCCGTCTCGTCCCGGCGCCCACGTCGGCATTGTTGTTGTGCGTCGGCTACCACTCCCCGTCCGACGCGGCTCGCGACGTGCCCGCGATCCTGCCGTTTGCGCCGTCGGCCATCGAGGGTATCGACCGCAAGATCGTGGCCACCATGGCGGCCCGACGCGGACCCGACACCGTCGCCGGTCTTCCGGACGGCTCGGCCTGGTTGTTCATCGACATCGACGAGAACAGCGCCGCAACACAATCCGAAGAGGATGTGCCGGCCACGGCCAAACTGCTGCTCGACCACCTGCGCGGTCAGGGCCGAATGATCGAGGCCACCGTCGTCGACGATCCGGTCCGACGAAAGGCGTTGTGGCGCGTCCGAGAAGACGGCGCCGGTTTGTCGTCGCGCCTCGCCGACCCCGACGACGAGAACGTCGGCAGCGGCTACGAATCCTGGCCCGGTTGGGAAGACGCCGCGGTCGCCCCCGAACGCCTCGCCGACTACCTCGACGACTTCTCCGCACTCCTCGACGAGCATGGACTCACCGGCGTGATGTACGGCCACTTCGGCGCGGGCTGTATGCACGTGCGGATCACCTTTGACCTGCGGACCGAATCCGGTCGCGCGACGATGGACCGATTCTGCACCGCGGCAGCCGAACTCGTGGTCCGCCACGGTGGTTCCCTGTCCGGCGAACACGGCGACGGACGTGCGCGGTCGGCGCTGCTACCCATCATGTACGCCCCGGATATGTTGCGCGCCTTTGCCGAGTTCAAGAGGATCTGGGACCCGGCCGGCACTCTCAACCCCGGCAGCATCGTCGACCCACTCCCGATCACCACCGACCTCGCACTCGCCGACGTCCCGGATCGGCACTGGCCGACCAGTTTCAACCTCTGCCACTCCGGCGACACGCCCCTACCGCTCCCTGAGGTGCGAGCGAAGCGAGCCTCGAAGGGCCCGGCGACCACCCCGCCCGACCCCTTCACCCACGCCGTCCAAGGCTGCATCGGCGTCGGCCGTTGTCGTGCGTCGTCGGGCGGTGTGATGTGTCCGAGCTTCCGCGCCACGCGCGACGAGAAGGACTCGACGCGGGGCCGGGCGCGCGTCTTGCAAGACATGGTCCGCACCGCACCCTCGGTCGAAGAGGGTTGGCGATCAACCGATGTCGCCGACGCCCTCGACCTGTGCCTGTCCTGCAAGGCGTGCTCCACCGACTGCCCGACCGGCGTCGACATGGCCACCTACAAGTCGGAGTTCCTCGACCACCATTACCGTCGCCGCCTTCGTCCGCTCTCCCACTACTCGCTCGGCTGGATGCCCGCATGGCTCCCGACCGCCACCCTTGCCGCGCCTGTCATCAACAGGGTTCTCGCGTCGAAACTGAACCGGCTCATGGCACGGGCGGGCGGTATCGATCCGCGACGTTCCATGCCGCGGTTCGCCACACGAGCCCAACGCCGCGAGCACCTCGGAGCGCTGCCCGCGGTGAACGCCACCTCCGACGTGGTACTCGTCGCCGATTCCTTCACCAAGGCCTTCCGACCGCACGTGGCGACAGCCACCGCCGAGGTGCTGGGCGCCGTCGGCGACGCGGTCGGCTGCACCAGCGACGTCTGCTGTGGGCTCACGTGGATCTCCACCGGCCAGCTGAAACGGGCCCGTAAGACGTTGCAGCGCACGGCGTCGATCCTCGACGATGGAACAGACCGGCCCATCGTCGTCGCCGAACCCAGTTGCGCCGCAGCCCTGCGCAAGGACCTACCTGAGCTCGTCGACACCCCGGCGGCCCATCGCGTCGCGTCGAGGGTGCGCAGTTTCGCGTCGCATCTGGCCACCCTGACCGACGACGGTTGGCAGCCAACAGGACTGCCCCAGGCGGTCACTTTGCAGACGCATTGCCACGAGTACGCGGTGTTCGGTGCTGCGACGGGCGCATCGGCATTGCGGTCACTGGGTGTCGAGGTGCACAACGCCGAGGGCTGCTGCGGCGTCGCCGGAAACTTCGGGTTCGAACGTGGCCACTACGAGGTCAGCATGGCGGTGGCCGAGAACTCGCTCGCTCCGGCGCTGCGTGAGCAACCCGACCGTCCCGTCGTCACCGACGGCTTCAGCTGCGCCATGGCCGTCGATCACCTCTCGTCGGTCGACGCCGCACTCGCCTCGACGCGCAGCGTCCACCTCGCCGAACTGTTGGCCGATCCAGGAGGAAATCCCACATGACCACCATCGAATCCCGCACCGCTCCCGCGATCGACCAGGTCCATCCGGATCTCTTCATCGACGGCCAGTGGGTCCCCGCTGCCTCCGACAAGCGTTTCGATGTCGTCAACCCCGCCACCGAGGAGACCCTTGCCCGCGTCGCCGACGCCGACGCCACCGATGCCCGCCGCGCGATCGAGTCCGCGGCCGCGCACCAGAAGTCCTGGGCCGCGACATCACCGCGATCGCGCAGCGAGATCCTCTACCGCGCATATCAACTCATCATCGACCGCGCCGACGAGATCGCCGCGGTGATGACCGCGGAAATGGGCAAACCACTCGCAGAGGCGAAGGGTGAAGTCGCCTACGGTGCCGAGTTCTTCCGTTGGTTCGCCGAGGAGGCAGTACGCATCGGCGGCGATCACACCACCACCGGCGACGGCGGCAACCGGATCATCGTCACCAAACAGCCTGTCGGACCGTGCATTCTGATCACACCCTGGAACTTTCCGCTCGCCATGGGCACTCGCAAGATCGGCCCCGCGATCGCGGCAGGTTGCACGATGGTGTTCAAACCGGCCGAGCTCACTCCGCTGACCACGCTGATGCTGGCCGACATCCTCACCGAGGCAGGACTTCCCGACGGTGTGCTGAACGTGGTCACCACCACCGACCCATCCGCCGTCGTCACCGAGTGGATGGAGAGCGGCCTCGCGCGCAAGGTCAGCTTCACCGGCTCCACCGAGGTCGGCAAAACCCTGCTACGACAAGCAGCGGGCACGGTGATGCGCACCTCCATGGAGCTCGGCGGCAACGCCCCGTTCATCGTGTGTGCCGACGCCGACATCCCACGTGCCGTCGACGGCCTGATGGTGGCGAAGATGCGCAACATGGGCCAGGCGTGCACGGCCGCCAATCGGGTGTTCGTGCACCGCAGCATCATCGACGACTTCTCCACGCAACTCACCGGACGCATGTCCGCGCTGCGAGTCGGTGACGGCGCAGCAGAGGGAACACAGGTCGGGCCCCTCGTCGAACCGAAAGCGGTCGGCAAGGTAGCCCACCTCGTCGATGACGCGACTCAGCGCGGTGCCACCGTGCGCTGCGGCGGAACAACTTCCGACGAGCCCGGGTACTTCTATCCGCCGACCGTCCTCGCCGACGTCGATCCCGAATCGGAGCTGATGTCCACCGAGATCTTCGGGCCGGTCGCGGCGCTCGTCGGCTTCGGCGATGCGTCCGCACCCGACGACCCGGCCGCCGACGACGAGGTGCTCGCCCTCGCCAACGACACGCCGTGGGGTCTGGTCGGATACCTGTTCAGCCAGGACGCCGACCGGCTCGAGCGGATGTCGTCGGCGATGGAAGTCGGTATGGTCGGCATCAACACGGGTCTGGTGTCCAATCCCGCGGCGCCCTTCGGCGGGATCAAGGAGTCGGGCCTGGGTCGCGAGGGCGGCCGGCTCGGCATCGAGGAGTTCCTCGACGTCAAGTACCTCGCCATTCCCGTCCGGCGCTGAATCACCGGCGCCGATCCGACCCACGATAAGGAGGCTGCATGTATCTCGGCGCTCAGCTGTTCACCGACAGCGAGTACGAGCAGCGCCTGGTCCGGGTGCGCGAACTCATGGATCGGCAGGGTTTGTCGGCGATCATCGTCACCGACCCCGCCAACATCTTCTACCTGATCGGCTACAACGCCTGGTCGTTCTACACCCCGCAGATGCTGTTCGTCCCGATCGAGGGCGAGATGGTGTTCTTCTCCCGCGAGATGGATGCCCATGGCGCGCATCGCACCACGTGGTTGTCCGAGGAACAGATCGTCGGTTACCCGGAGAGCTACGTGCATCGCCCCCACGTCCATCCCTTCGATTGGGTGGCGTGGGCGCTTCGTCAACGACACCTCATCGCACCGGCATCCAAGGCGGGTTCGGTTGGGCTGGAGATGGACTCGCACTTCTTCTCCCCCAAGGCCTATCGTGCGTTGTACAACGCCATCCCGGAGTGGAAGCTCGTCGATTCCTTCGAACTCGTGAACTGGGTGCGCTCGGTCAAGTCCGACGCCGAGATCCAGCTGATGCGTCAGGCCGGCATGGTGTGCTCGGAGGCGATGCGCGCGGCCATCGACACCATCGATGTCGGTGTGCGCCAATGTGATGCGGCGGCCGCCATCTCCCAGGCCCAGATCACCGGGACCGACCAGTTCGGCGGCGACTACCCCGCGATCGTGCCCCTTCTGCCCACCGGCGCGGCTGCCGACACCCCGCATCTCACCTGGCATCAAGGCACGTTCACCGAGAACGAGGCGGTGGTGGTCGAACTGACCGGTGCACACAACCGATATCACTGCCCCCTCGCGCGCACCGTCGCACTCGGCAAGCCGTCCAAGGACCTCGACTACGTCGCACAGGCCACCGCCGAAGGCCTGAACAACGTCCTCGACACCATCCGGCCCGGTGTCGCCACCCGCGAACTCGCGTCGACCTGGAACTGGACTCTCGCCAAGTACGGCCTTGAAAAGCCCTCTCGCCTCGGCTATTCCATCGGCATCGGCTATCCACCCGATTGGGGTGAGCGCACCATCAGCATCCGCACCGAAGACGAGACCATCCTGGAGACCAACATGACCTTCCACATCGTCTGCGGAATGTGGATGGACAACTACGGTTTCGAGCTGTCCGAGTCGGTCCGCGTCAGCCCCACCGGCGTCGAGACCTTCACCGCCTTCCCGCGTGAATTGATCCAGAAATGACAGCCCGCATGCACAATCCGCACAATCCGCTCCCTGAGGTGCGAGGAGCGCAAGCGACGAGCCTCGAAGGGTTGGCGAGAAGATGTCGCCAGCCCTTCGAGGCTCGCTTCGCTCGCACCTCAGGGAGCGGTGAGTGCCACAACCGAGACGAGGTGAAAGCATGACCGCCACCCACACCCCCACCATCCCCCTCGCGGGCCGCGCAAAGGATCTCGTCGGCTCGATGATCGATTCGTCGACGTCGCTCTTGGCCGCGCAGTCGCACGACATCGTGCGGTTCGCGATGGGATCGCCTGCCGACGAAGCGGTTCCGGCCGACGAGTTCCGGCAGATCGCCGGGGAGATCCTCGACAACAGCTCGTTCACCTACGGCGCCACCGAAGGTGAACCCCGACTGCTGCAGTTGCTGGTGGATTACCTTGCCACCACTCCGGATCCGTCGAGTCACGAACGGCTAGTCATCACCACCGGCGGCATGCAGGGTCTGGACCTGGCCTGCAAACTCTTCGTCGACCCGGGCGACCTGGTGGTGGTCGAATCCCCCACCTACACCAACGGCAGTGCGACCGCCCTCTCCTACGGTGCGCAGCTTCTCGAGGTGCCGGTCGACGACGACGGCATGCAGGTGGACCGCCTCGAAGAGCTCGTCGCGCGCACGGGACTGATCCCCAAGGCGATCTACACCATCCCGACCTTCCAGAACCCGTCCGGCGTCACCCTCTCCGCGGAACGACGCCGAGAGTTGTTGCGGCTGGCCCACATCTGGGGATCGGTCATCATCGACGACGACCCGTACGGACTGCTGAGGTTCGCCGGCACCGACCTCCCCACCTTCCAAACCATCAGTCCCGCAGACCCACTCGTGTTCTCGGTGCGGACGTTCTCCAAGATCCTCGCACCGGGGTGGCGGGTCGGGTGGGTCGATGCCGACCCGTCACTGCGGCAACTACTCATCAACGGCAAGCAGGCCATGGACACCTGCACCAACGTGCCCAACCAGCACATCGTCGCCGAGTACATCGCCCGCGGCGGCCTCGACGACCATCTCGCCGGCATCCGGTCCCTCTACCGCGAACGCAAGGACGCGATGCGTGCGTCCATCGCGCGCCATCTCGGCGATCGGGTGAGAACCACCGACCCCGAGGGCGGCTTCTTCCTCTGGGTTACGCTGCGCGACGAGTTCGCCGAGATCGACACCCGGGAACTCTTCGAGGTGGCGCTCGCCGACGGCGTCGCGTTCATCCCCGGCCCGGCGCTGTCGCCGGGCGGTCGCTTCCGCAACTCGATGCGCCTGTGCTTCGCGTCGAGCACCCCGGAGCGAATCGACGAGGGAATCCGACGCTTGACGGTGAGTCTTGAGAAGATGGCACGGTGAGTGGTGCGGACAATGGCTATACCGGGCTGACCGAGGCAGAGGAAGGCGTCTGCGGCCACATCAATGCCGACACCATCGCCATGCTGACGGCATCGCTGGTGGAGGCGCCCAGCGAGAATCCGGGCGGGACCGAAGCCGCTGCCGTCGAGGTGCTCGAGAAGGCGTGCCGCGCCGTCGGACTGCAGGTCACCACCACGGAGGCCGCGCCGCAGCGCCCCAACCTCGTCGCCACTCTCCCCGCAGGTCACCGGGGCGAGCGCAGCGACGGGGCAATTCAACAGGGCGAGCGCAGCGACGGGGCAATTCAACAGGGCCCGGGCCTGATGTTTCTCGGGCATTCCGACGTCGTGCCGGCCGGCCCCAACTGGTCGGCCGATCCGTACCGGGCCCGCTTCGCCGACGGCCGCATCTACGGTCGCGGCACCACCGACATGAAGGGCGGGCTGGCGGCCGTCGTCGCCGCGATGCAGGCCTTGCGGCACGCCGGCGCCTACGGGATCGAACTGTCCGGACCTGTTCGGCTGGTGTGCACGGTCGACGAGGAGGAACACGGCATCGGCGTGCGTGACTTCGTCTCCCGCCCCGCCGACCACGACTTCCTCGGCTGCATCGTCGCCGAACCCACCGACCTGCAGGTCGTGCGGGGCTGTCGTGGTGCGTCGTATCTGGAGATCGACGTCTTCGGCCGGGCCGCTCATTCCGGCCGACCGTCCGACGGGCGCAGCGCCATCAACGCCGCCGCACAGATCGTCGACCTCATCCGGTTCGACCACGAACATCTCGCCCTCACGCAGGACGAACTTCTCGGCAGCGGAACCTGGAATGTCGGCACCATCGCGGGTGGCCAGGGCATCTCGGTGGTCGCGCCAACCTGTTCGCTCGGCATCGACCGACGCCTCATGCCCGACGAAGATCCGCACGCCATCGCCGACCAACTGCGTTCGACGATCAGCCGCGCCGGCATCGACACCGACGGCATCACCGTCGACGTTCGCGTCACCATGGAGATGCCCGGGTTCGCCACTCCAGCCGACCACCCACTCGTAACCACCGCGGTCGAAGCGGTCACCAACGCTGGGACCACGACCTCGATCGGGGGTTGGAGCGCCGCCTGCGACGGCGGTTTCGTCAGCCGCGACCTCGGCGTGCCGTCGATCGTGTTGGGGCCCGGCAACATCAACACCGACGCCCACCAGCCCGACGAATCGGTCGCCGTCGCGGACCTCGTCACCGCCGCACGTGCCTACACCCTCGCCGCGCTGCGGTTGCTGGGTGCGAGCTGAGCCTTCCGCTGATCGAGCCGATACCGAGCCCCTGGGCGAGGCATCGTGTCGAGATCACTCAACCCTTCAGCTTCTTCTCCAACCCGTGCGCCAACGGCCACACCGACGCCCACAGGACGCGCCCCGCGACGCCCCCGACCCGCGGCCCGACACCCGCCTTGGGTGCCGTCGCGACCGTCCATTCCAGCCGCGAACCGTTGCCCTTCGGGGTGATCACGTAGTCCTCGGCGAACGAACGGATGCCCGGTCCGGTGGTCCCGACGGCGGAGAACGTCATCCGCTCTCCCTCATCCCACCGGTAGAATTCCTCACGGACAGTGAGGAATCCACCCAGCGTGACTTCGCGGATGGCGCCGACGCCCCGCGGACCCGGTTCCCAGTGCGCCCCGGTGACCAGCTTGCTCCATGAGCCCACCGCGTCGTCGGCTGCGAGAACTTCCCACACACGCGCGGGTGCCGCAGGTGTGTCGAAGCCCAGCGTCGCCCGGACCGGCGCCTCGTCGAAGAATTCGTCGCCGACCGTCACCAGCGAATGTCGAGCCATGGTGTCACCTCCCCGGAGCGCCACCGGAGCGCTCCTCCAATCGCACTATGAGATCACGAATACCTTTGTCCCGTTCCAACTTCAGATCGAGAACCGGGTTGATCAGTCCGCGCAGAACCGAATACGCCGTCCACTGCCGCGGCGCGATGACCCTCGCCCGCCGATTCGCAACCGCGCCGACGATCGCCCCGGCGGCCTGCTCCGCGGTGATCCGACGGTTGAGCGGCCAGGGCAGTTCCGCCCCGATCTCCCGGCCCAGTTCGTCGTCGTCGAGCGTTGCACGGGTCAAAGCGGTTTCGACGATCCCGAAGTAGGCCACACCGGCCGACGCGTCGTGCGCCGCCAGTTCGATCCGCAACGCTCGGCCCAGCTGTTCCACACCGGCTTTGCTGATCATGTACGCCGATCCGCCCATGCCGGGCGCGAACGCGGCGCACGACCCGATGACCTGAATATGCCCGCGCGCGGCGATGACCGCTTCGATTCCCGCACGCACCGTGTTGAACGCGCCGAGCAGGTTGACGTCGATGACGCGTCCGAAGGCCTCCGGGTCGACGGTGCGCAAGGTCGCGGGCGGCGGCGTGATGCCCGCGTTCGCGACGACGTAGTCGAGGCGACCGAACTCTCCGACGGCCTTTCCGACCGCTTCCTCCATCGAACTCAGCGCTCGCACATCCGCTTCCACCGCCAGCGCTCGAACGTCACCCAATCCTGAGACGGCCTTGTCGAGGCGGGCAGCGTACAGGTCCACGAGAACGACCGCCGCACCGCGCTCTGCGAACAGTCGCGCGGTCTCGAAGCCGATACCTTGTGCGGCACCGGTGATCAGCGCGACCTTGCCGTCGAACCGCTGCGTGCTCATCGGCTCACCAGTGCCCGGCCCTGCTCATCGACTGTTCGGGGACGTCCCGGAAGCCGAAGAGCGAAGTCCCCCAGTCGGAGGTGGCGCATCCGATGCCGAAGTGTAAAGGCGTATCCGGGCCAGAAGGTGAAGTTTCGGCCCGACGCGCTCAGGTAGTAACTGCTGCACCCGCCCTGATTCCACACCGAGTTCTTCAGTCCCTCGTCCACCTCGTCGACGTAGTCCCGCTGTGCCTGCGGGGTCACGTCGAGACTTCGAATACTTCTGTCGCGCATTGCCTTCAGTGTCTCGAGGATGAAGTCGACCTGCGCTTCGATGGTGACCACCTGCGAGGTGTACACCACGGAGTTGGGTCCGAGGATCATGAACATGTTGGGGAACCCGCTGACCATGGTGCCGAGGTAGGCCCGCATCTCCCCTTCCCACACGTCGGCGAGACTCCGACCATCGATCCCACGAATTCGTGTGAACCCCTCATTGGCAACGAGTTTGAACCCGGTACCGAAGATGATGGCGTCGACGCGGTGCTCGGTGCCGTCCGCGGTCACGACACCGTCGGCACTCACCTTCTCGATGCCCGACGTCACGACCTCCGAGTTCGACGCGGCCAGCGCCGGATAGTAGGTGTTGGAGAAGGTCGGCCGTTTACAACCGAACGCATAGGTCGGGGTGAGCTTGCCGCGCAACGTCGTGTCGCGCACCTGGCGTCGCAGATGCGCCCGCCCCAGCGCAGCCGCCGGCTTCAGCAGCGACGGCCGCTGCACCAGTCCCGGGACCAGCATCTCCTGCACCAGATTGAACGCGCTTCGGACGCCGCGCTGCGTGATCGGCGCGCGCCGGAACAGCTTCCGTACGCGCGGACTCAGCGGCCGATCGGGATGCGGAAGAATCCACGTCGGGGTGCGCTGGAACAGCGTGAGCGAGGCCACCTTCGGCTGGATCTGCGGGACGAACTGCACGGCCGACGCCCCGGTTCCGATGACCGCCACCGATTTACCGTCGAGGTCGTAGTCGTGATCCCACTGCGCCGAATGGAAGGTCCGGCCGGAGAAGTCCTCCAACCCCGGCAACGACGGCACCGACGGCTCGCTGAACGGTCCGGTGGCCAGCAGCAGGATTGTTGCCGTGCACACGGATTCGTTGCCCAGCCGGTCACGAACCACGAGCCGCCACACTTGCGCCAGATCGTCCCAGTCCGCGGCGATCACGTCGTGACCCAACCGCACATGCGGCGTGATGCCCCGCTCGTCGGCGCAACGTCGAATGTAGGTCTGGATCTCCTCCTGCAGCGGGTAGAGCCGCGTCCACTCGGGGTTGGGGGCAAAGGAGAACGAGTACAGCGCCGACGGGATGTCGCATTGCGCACCTGGATACGTGTTGGCCTGCCAAGTGCCGCCCAGCGCGTCGGCGCGTTCGAAGATCACCAGGTCGCCGAAGCCGGCTTCCTTCAGTCGGATCGCCGCACCGATGCCGCCGAATCCGCCGCCGACGATCGCGACACCGATGTGTTCGGATGCGTTCGGATCGATTGTGTTCACTTGATTCCCTTCACAGATCGAGGACGACGCGGTCCTCGGCGCGAGATACGCAGATCATCATGGAGTCTTCCCGTTCGTCACCGATCAGCACGCGGTCGCGATGCTCCACGTCACCGTCGAGCACGCGCACTCGACAGGCCCCGCAGAAGCCCTGCTGACAGGAGTACCGCACATCCGGTTTCACCCGGCGGACCGCGGCGAGGACCGTCTCGTCGGCGGCGACCTCGACATCGAGCGCGCTGCGATCGAGGCGCACGGTGAACGGGGTGCCGCCGAGAACCGGTGGCGGGCTGAAACGTTCGCTGTGCAGCTCCACCAGCGGGCCCGTGACGGCACGGAATGCGTCCAGCATCGCCGATGGCCCGCAGAGGTACACCGAGCCGTCCGACCCGACATCGGCGAGCAGCTCGTCGACGTTGGGCCGGCCGTACTCATCGTCGGGCCGGACCTGTACTCGCGCTTCGTCGATAGCGACCAGTTCGTCGACGAATGGCATCGACGATCGGGTGGCGCCCGTGTAGATGAGACGCCAATCGGCACCCGCCGCGGCCGCCGCGCGCACCATCGGCAGGATCGGCGTGATGCCGATGCCGCCGGCGACAAACAGGTAGCCCGGCGCGGGGGCGAAGTTGAAGGCGTTGCGCGGTCCGCGGATTCGCACCATGTCGCCGACGCGCAGGTCGTGCATCTCCACCGAGCCGGTGCCGTCGGGTAGCTTGCGGACCGCTATGCGATAGGTGTCGACGTCGGCCGGATCGCCGGTGAGCGAATAGTGGCGCTGGCGTCCCGACGGCGTGAAGACGTCGAGGTGTGCTCCCGGTGACCACCGCGGCAGCGGTGTCCGATCCGGGCGCGCCAGGGTGATGGCGCGGACGTTGTCGGCGACCTCGACGGTGTCCGACACCATCAGACGCAGGTCGAAACCGGTATGGCGGATCTGCGCGGGGGGCGAAAGCCGTTCAGCGAAACGGCTTTCCGCAAAGACCCGGGAGTAGCCGCGGGCAATCCGGCCCATGGCGTGCAGGACGGGCGTCGGGTTCTCGACATCCGTCATCGGTGCGGGCAGATAGTTCACGCCTCCGCCGCCCGTGCCGCAGGCGAATGTGCCAGGTAGCGAACGGCCTTGCCGATGTCGCCCATCCGCGAAGGGTGGAAGCCCGGGCGCAGGTACAGGTAGATCTGCACGAACAGGAACGACAGACCCGGGATGAGGTGTCGGCGCGAGGCCCGCGCGAACGCCCACGGCCAGGGGCGACGGCGCTTCACCGTCGTGTCGTTGCGATACAGGTAGGCCGCGGTGGAGAACCAGAGCAGAGCGAGACCGCTGCAGGCGATCACGGCCGTGCGAGCCCGTCGGAGATAGCTGCCGTCGACATACTGGAAGGCGTCGAAGGCCACATTGCGGTGTTCGAGTTCTTCGGCACCGTGCCAGCGCAGGAGATCGAGCATCGTCGGATCGACGCCGACGCGGTCGAATTCCTCGTTGTCCAGAATCCACTCGCCGACCACTGCGGTGAAGTGCTCGGCGGCCGCATACACACCGAGGCGCTCGGAAAGCCATGCCTTGCGGGCACGTTCGTTGGTGATGCCGTGGTCGCCGAAGATCTTCTGCACCGCGTACTCGATCCGTTGCATGATCGGTTCGATCTCGACGCCGCCGGCCTGCAGGTACTGACGGAAGCCCTCGTGCGACGATGCGTGGGTCGCCTCCTGCCCGACGAAGCCGACGACCTCTTCGCGCAGACGCTCGTCGTCGATGTACTCGAGGGCTTGCGCGAACACGTCGGCCATCGCACGTTCCCCTTCGGGGAGGACGAGGTGCATGACGTTCCAGAAATGCGTGGCGTAGGGCTCGCCGGGAATGTACTCGAGCGGAACCCCGGTCCAGTCGAAACTGACCGGTCGCGCGTTGATCGCGTACTCCTCATCGACATATTCCAGGCTGACGTGTGCAGTACTGACGTCTTTGGGGCTGACGTTCGCGGTCACAGACCGTTCTCCTCTCAGGGCGATGATACGGAGATACATATTACATCTCATTGTTTCACTGTCTAGGGTCCGATAGTCTCGGCTCATGTCTGTTCCCGGTCTGTTCTCGCAGCCGGCCCCGTCCACCGACGATTCGGATCCCATCCTCGACGCGGCCCTCGATGTCTTCGCCGACATCGGTGTCCGGCGCGCCACCGTCGACGAGGTCGCCCAGCGAGCAGGCGTCGGACGGGTGACCGTCTACCGCCGAATCGGCGGCAAGAACGAGATCCTCGCCGCGGTGATGATCCGGGAGTCGCAGCGGCTGTACGCGGCGGTTGGTGCTGCAGCGGCAGCCGCCGACAGCTTCGAGGATCGGGTGGTGCACGCCTTCGCGACCACGGTGACCACGGTGCGCTCCAACCGGGTGTGGAATCGGCTGCTCGAACTCGAGGCCACCACGGTCCTCGACCAGCTCACCGTGAACGCGTCGACCGTGCTCGCCGGTGCGGTGGCCGCCACCGCCGAGGTCCTGCGCGGACCCGACATGTCCCTCGACGACGACGAACTACTCGCCCGAGCCGAGATCCTGGTGCGCATCACCCATTCGATCCTGCTGACGCCTCGCATCCGCCTGCCGCTCGGCACCTACGAGGATGTCGAGGCCTTCGCGCGCCGGCACCTGGTCCCCATCGCCGCGCTGCCGACGTGAGCTCCCCACCGCTCACCGCTCCTAGTTCGGTGACTAGCGCTCTGACCTGCACATAAGCGTCCACCACCCCACGCTCTCGGAGGTGCCCGAGGCGTCAGCCGAAGGGATGCCTCGAAGGCAGGCGAACGGGCCACGTCAGCGAGCCACCGGACCACTGAAAGTAGGGGAAGGTTCTTCCCCTACTTTCTGCCCCTGCTTGTTGAGTCGCCCGCGAGAAAACTCGCGGGGAGGACTCCAAGGGTAGGGGACGAGTTTCTTCCCCTATTTTCTTGTGGGTCATAGCCGCCGCGTCCCGCTCGACGGCGCTCTTCCTGCGTCCATGATCGTCGGCAAGGCCGACGGAGGGTCGCTGATCCACAAATGCCCATTTGCCCCGGTCACGACGCCACCCCGTGGCCGCAACACTGAGGTGCGAGGAGCGCTAGCGATTCGCTAGCGGTGAGCAGGCTCGCACCTGAGCCAGCGGGAGAGGCTCGCACAGCCGGCGGCAGGGAATCTAATCCCGGCTCAGGTACGGAAGCAGCGCTTGGGTTTTCGCATCGGACCAGCCGGGCGGATTCAGGATCTTCGACCACGCGTACGGGATGGCCGAGAGATAGTCGTGGCCGTGACCGTCGGGCACGCCCGTGGACACCGCCATGTCGGCGGAGACCTGGAGGAAGGTCACGAACGGAATCCACTGCATCGAGCTCAGCACGTCGCGCCCGCGCGGCTCGGAGAGCCAGTCGGGTTTGTTCAGGATGAGCCGCGGCGACCACCAGGTGATGGGGTCGCTGGCGTGCTGCAGGTAGACGATGCGTTTCGCCTCCCACTCGGTGGCGGGACGTCCGAGATCGGTCTCGTCGGCGATGAAGCGGACCTTCTCGCCGTTCTCGTAGATGGGCATCACCTGAGGTGAGCCGTCGTCGCGCTGGCGTGTGGTGTCGTTCCACAGCGTGTTGTTGAAGGTCGGGCCGGAGAACAGTGCGCCGTCGGTGCGCGCGGCGACGTCCGGGATGGTGCCGAACGGGGCCTCCCCGGCGAACGAGCCGAGACTCTCGCCGAACACCACCAGCTTGGGCCTGGTCTGCTCGGGCATCGCCTGCACGCGATCGGAGATCGCCTCGAACAGCGCGAGCCCGGCCTGGCGGGCACGTTCCTTGTCGACGAGGAACGAGATCCAGCTCGGGAGGTAGGAGTACTGCATCGCAGCGATCGCGGTGTTGCCGTTGTACATGTACTCGAGGCTGTCGACGGTGCCCTTGTTCACCCATCCGCTGCCCGTGGTGGATCCGACCGCCACCACCGCACGCTGCAGTCCACCGGTGCGTTCGAGTTCACGCGCCACCAGCTGGGCGTTCTCCTTCACGGAGTCGGTGGACTCCAGCCCTGCGTACACCCGGATCGGTTCCATGGCCGGCGCTCCGTTGAACGCCGCGAGTTCGGCCTGCGTCGGCCCCTTGGAGATGAACACCCGACCCTCACGCCCGAGGGATTCCCAGGTGACCAGCGAACCGGGTCCGCCGGATCGCAGCGACGACGTCGGCGCCACCGAATCCGGTTTCGTCTCGTCGTTGGCGGCGGCGAATGACGCGTTCAGCGCCTGCATACCGTAATTGGCGATCACGCCGTTGAGTGCGAAGAAGGTGACCAGGACGACGACAAACGCCGCGGTCGCGGCCGAGATACGGGGAGGCACGAAGCGAGTCAGCCAGCGGCTCAACGCGCGCACGCCGGCACCCCACGCCTGACCGATCGACATCAGCAGGACGAACGTGAAGAACGTGACAAGGGTGACGATCGGGACCGCGGTCCAATCCAACCGTACGACGCCCATCAGATCGCGAATCTCGTTCTGCCAGTGATTGAACCAGAGAAACATCACCACCGTGCCGACCAGTGCGACCACCGCCAGGACCAACCATGCCCACCGGGGCGGACGCGGCCACGGCTCCTCGCGGGACACCAGGTAGCGCGCCAGCCAGGTGAAGAACACGACCACGCCGTAACCGATCGCGGCCGACCCGCCACTGACCAGCCCTTGAAACAGCGGCCCACGGGGCAGCAACGACGGAGTGGCCGAAAGCCACATGAACACCAGCGCGCCGATCATGCCGCCGAATGCGTACCGGTGCAGCTGGCGATGCAAGGCCCCGGACAGGCGGTCACGGCGGCCCGGTTTGATCGAATCCGCAGCGGCGTCGGACGCGGCCGCGTCCTCCGGCACGGTCTCGTCGGTGTCGACGGCCGAGTCACTCGTCATGCGAACCCCCAGTTATGTGGCGTACGGGCTCGCATCCTATCTGTACCCGGCACAATCGAGCGGTGTCGGCCCACTTCGGGCGACGAACGGACAACGACAGACAGGTTCGGGGATGGATGAGGGTAGGCGGCGCCTCGAGGGTGTGCTGGTCGTTGTCGCGATCCTCATCGTCCTCACCGCGGCCGATCTGCTCGCGCACTACTCGCGCGCCCCCATCTCATACTTCGTGGTGCCGGCAACCGCCCTGCTTCTGGTGGCTACCGCACTCGTCGCCGGACTGACCTGGACAGATCTGGGACTGTCGAGGAAGCAGCTGAGCAACGGCATCGCCTACGCGCTCGCCGCGATCATCGTGGTGGGCGCGATCGTCTCCGTCGCCGTCGCGGTTCCGGCCAGCCGCGACTTCTTCATGTCCGACCGGTACGCCGACCCGTCCGACGCCCTGCTCGCCGCCTTCGTCGTCATCCCGCTGCAGACGGTGATCCCCGAGGAACTGATCTTCCGCGGCGTGTTGCAGGGCACCCTGATGAAGTTCTTCGCCACCCGCGTGGCGCTGACCATCGGCGCGGTGGCCTTCGGACTGTGGCATCTCACGTCGTCACTGGGCCTGACTGCTGGTAACGAAGGACTCTCCGACGCAGTCGGCAGCGGAACGTTCGGACAGATCGCGGGCGTGATCGGCGCGGTGGTGGCGACGACGCTCGCCGGCTTCGTCTTCGGCTGGCTGCGCCGGCGCAGCGACAGCCTGCTCGCCCCGGTGGCGTTGCACTGGGCGCTCAACGCCACCGGCGCGATCGGCGTCGCCGTCGCGTGGCACCTCGGCTAGTGTCGCGTGACACGCGACACTAGTTTCCGACCTTCTCACCGGCGAGCGCGTGAAAGTCGTTCTCGCGGCTCGGGATCTGCGTTCCGCGGATCGAACAGCCCGCGGTCTCCTTGAGGAAGACCAGCGCAACCATACCGATGGCGCACGCACCCATCATGTAGACCGCCGGGAAGAGATTCCATCCGGTGTTCTCCACAACGGCATCGTTGACCAGCGGTGCGGTACCACCGAATGCCGCCGTCGCGACGTTGTAGGAGATCGCGAAACCCGCGTAGCGCACCTGGGTGGGGAACATCGCCGGGAAGGTCGCCGAGATGGTGGCGAGCTGAGGAATGTAGAGCAATCCCAAGATCACGAAACCGACTATCGCCCAGGCGAATCCCTGTCCCATCAGCCAGTACAGCGGCAACGACAGCGCGAACAGGCCGATCAGCGAACCCCACCACATGGGTTTACGGCCGGTCGAATCCGACCATCGGCCGAAGAACGGGATCATTACCATCATCACGAGCTGGCCGATCAGAACCACCGTCGATCCCGAGGTCTCAGACAGTCCGATGGTGTCCTTCAGGTAGGTCGGCTGATAGGCGAGCAGTGTGTAGTTCGCGACGTTCAACGCGATCACCATGCCGAACATGATGAGGATCGGACGCCAGTAGTTGCCGAGCAGATCCTTGAACCGGGTCCACGCGGTGCCCTCGATCTCGTCTTCTTGCTCAAGTTCCTGGAAGACCGGGGTGTCCTCCATCTGAGAGCGCAGGTACAGGCCGACCAGACCCAGCGGCAGCGCGATGAGGAACGGGATACGCCAGCCCCAGGTCTGCATCGCGTCGTCGGAGAGCAGCAGTTCGAGGAACAAGACCATGGCGGTACCGCTGCAGAAGCCGGCCAGCGTGCCGAACTCCAGGAACGAACCGTACCTGCCGCGTTTGTCGTCGGGGGCGTACTCGGCCATGAAGGTCGCGGCACCGCCGTACTCACCGCCGGTGGAGAAGCCCTGGATGACCCGGAGCAGGATCAGCAGGACCGGTGCCCACACCCCGGCCACCGCGTGCGTCGGCAGGAGACCGATCAACGCGGTGGCACCCGAGATGAGCAGGATCGTCATCGCGAGAACGGATTTGCGGCCGATCCGGTCGCCGATCGGACCCCACACCATGCCACCGAGCGGACGCAGGACGAAGGAGATCGCAAAACCCAGCATCGTACCGATGGAACCCAGGTCACCGGGAAAGAAGGCGTGGGTCAAGTAGGTTGCGGCGGCCGCGTATACACCGTAGTCGTACCACTCTGTCGCATTACCGATCGCAGATGCGCCAATCGCCTTGCGGATCAGCTTCTTTCCCTCGGGTGACTCCGGATCGGGAGCCAAATCCTCATAAATGTGGGATGAGGATGCCTCAGCCATCTCTGTGCCTCCTGATTATCGTTCGGCCAGTTGTCGTCGAGTCGATGTGTGGTGATGGATAACGCGATATCGCCACGGACACAGCACGGACGAGGCCTTTCTCAACCCGCGTCGGCGGTGTCACGATCGGCACCTTCATCACCGATCAGGCGCCGCAGACCATCCGCCATGTGTGCGATCATCAGCGTGTCCGCCCGGGGTGCATCCCCGGCGGCTATGGCGTCCACCAACGCCTGATGTTCGTCGATCCGTTCCTTTCCCGAGGCGTAGGTTCCTCGCATGGCCCGCAGGCACATTCGGGTCTCCACGAGAATTGTCTCGTGCAGGCGCGAAAGTCGCTGACTTCCAGCAGATTCCACCAAAATCTGGTGGAAGTGCATATCTGCCTCCGCCATTCCCGCGCCGTTCGGTTCCGCGACGAACTCACGCATCGCGGAGACCGCGCGGGTCAACGCCGACACAGCATCGGGTTCGGCACGCGCGATCACCCGTTCGATCGCCGCTCGTTCGACGGCCGTCCGGGCGATGTACATGTCACGAATGTCGTCGTCGTCCATCGACACCACGAACAGCCCACGGTTGCGGTGGCTGACCAGCAGGCCCTCCGCGGTGAGCCGTTGCATCGCCTCACGCAGGGGACCTCGACTGACGCCGAGATCGGCGGCGAGCCCTGACTCGGTGAGCTGTGCACCGGGTGCAAAGTCGCCGTTCGCGATGGCATTGTGCAACTTACGCGCAATGATCGCCGGTGTCGACTCCTGCACGAGCGGCGTGAGCACCCCCCGGCTACCCCCAACACCGCTTTCGCGCTGCTGAGCGGCCGTTCTGCCGTTACTGATCGCCACCGTCATCACCTCTTTCTTACCCCGAATACCTCGCGTAGGAGAGCGTTTCACCGCGCGCCCCGCCCATCCAGATGTCGTTGCAAGCTGCCGCCAGATCGTCGAGACCCTCGATGATCGTCGCGAAGACATTGCCGGGAACCCACCCGACATCCCCGTTGACCAGCAAGTTGTTGCGGCCGTAGAAGACTGCCAGATCGATCAGCAAACGATGTTCTGCGGGAGCCGAATCCGGCGCATATCCGTAGGCCGGATTATCGAGCACGCCATCGAAGGTGAAGTAGCAGAGGTCACCCGGGATCGGCGTCACCGTGGTGTTCTCGAATCCAGGCTCGGCGTCGGCGAAAGCTGTTACCAGGGTGTAGATCTCGTTGCGCGCGAACTTTCCGTGGAATACCTGACCACCTAGTGGAAGTGCATCCCACACAGCCGCCGCGGTGCGCGGCGCCTGGTCGTCGAGGAGCCGGGCGACGGCGCTCACCCCACGTTTGGCGAGCGTGACACTGATGTATCGGTCGGTCATGGCCGCCGTCCCATCGTGGCGAACCCGCCGACCGCCCGCTCGTAGGCGGCGGCCGCCCGCAGAACCACCAGGTCACGATGGCGGGCGCCGACGAACTGCACGCCAGTGGGCAGACCATTGTCGAATCCGCTCGGCACCGTGACGGCCGGCTGCCCCGTCAGGTTGAAGGGATAGGTGTACGGCGTCCAGGACGTCCACTCCGGCGAGGCCGATCCCGGCGGCACCGTTGCACCTGCCTCGAAGGCGACGGCGGGCATCGACGGCGTGACGAGGATGTCGACGTCCTCGTGCAGACGACCCATCGTCGTGCCGAGTTCCATCCGGAGGGCAACCGCGTCCAGATACTCGGCGGCCGAGATGTCGTGGTGCCGTTCGATGGCGGCGAGCAGGTCCGGGTCCACGCGCTCGGCTGCCTCGGGACCGAACGCGGAGAGCACTGCGGCCGCCCCCGCGTACCACAGCACGTGGTAGGCCCACACCGGGTCGTCCCAACCCAGATCGACCTTCTCCACCGCGGCGCCGAGTCCTTCGAGGACGGCGACCGCTCGCTCCGTATTGGCATGCACACCAGCGTCGTTGGTTCCGAACGCCAGGTCCGCGCTGTATCCGACGCGGACGCCCGACAGGTCGGATGCCTCGGCGACGGCGTCGACGGCGCGGCCGGTCGGTGTCGCCAGTGCCGACCAGTCGCGCGGATCGTACCCACTGATGGTGTCGAGCAGCAGCGCGCAGTCGGCGACGGTCCTCGCCATCGGTCCGACGTGCGCGACCGGGGCAAACGGACTCGGCGGGTACATCGGCACTCGGCCCAGCGTCGCCTTGAATCCGACGACCCCACAGAACGCCGCGGGAATCCTGATCGATCCGCCGCCGTCGGTGCCCACCGACAGCGGGCCGAGACCTGCCGCGAGGGCCGCCGCTCCACCACCGCTGGAACCCCCGGACGTGCGCGACGTGTCCCAGGGATTGCGGGTCACCCCGGTCCGGGGACTGTCGGTGACGCCCTTCCAGCCGAACTCCGGTGTCGTCACCTTGCCCAGCAACACGGCACCGCCCTCGCGCAGCCGGGCCACCGCCGGTGCGTCGACATCCCAGTCCATGTCGCCGGGCTCGATCATCAGCGACCCGCGCAGCGTCGGCCAGCCCTTGGTGAGCAGCAGATCCTTGATGCTGACCGGCACTCCGTCGAGCGGGCCGATCGGTTTTCCGGCGGCGTGTCGCGCGGCCGACGCACGGGCGTCGGCCATCGTCGCATCCGGATCGACCAGACAGAACGCGTTGATGCCGCGGTCGACGGCGCCGATGGTGTCGAGCAATTCGGTGGCCACAGCCTCGGGAGACAGCTCGCCGGAGCGATACTCCGAGGCGAGTTCGGTCGCCGACAGCCAGCGCGCGTCCGGCATGCGTCTCCCTCCCACTGATTGGTAGATTGTTGACAATCTACTCGGGAGGTGTGGGAGTGACAACCACAGTCGCGATGCTCTACCCCGGCCACGCGGCCGAGGACGACTACGCCCTCATCGAGACCGCACTCGCCGACCGTTCGATCCGACTGCCGGTGGTCATCACCGAGGTGGAGTCCGACGACCACACGGTCGAGGCCATGCTGTCGGTCGGCGAGAGCGACCGACTGCTCGACGGCGCCCGGCGCGCCGCGGTCTGGGAGCCGACCTCGGTGATGTGGGCCTGTACGTCCGGGAGTTTTCTCTACGGATGGGAGGGCGCCCACCAACAGGTGGATCGCCTGACCGAGTCGTGTGGGCTACCTGCGTCGTCGACGTCGCTCGCCTTCGCCGCAGCCTGCGCGGCATTGGGGATGACCCGCGTCGCGGTGGCGGCCACCTATCCGTATGCGGTGGCCGCGGGGTTCGGCGAGTTCATGACGGCAGCGGGTGTCGAGGTCGTCGCCCTGCACGCTCATGACGTCGAAACCGCTTCGGAAGCAGGGACTCTCGATGGTGACGGGCTCTTCGACATGCTCTCGATGTCGGATTCCGACGACGCGCAGGCACTCCTCATCCCCGATACCGCGCTGCATACCGCGATGTGGGTGAACGGACTCGAGGAGAAGTTCGGCAAACCGGTCCTCACCGCCAACCAGGTCACCGTCTGGCAGGGCCTCCGATTGTGCGGAATGTCGGTGTTCGCACCGGAATTGGGGTCACTGTTCGCTTCGCACTGACAAGGAGATCGCCGACCTCATGCCACCGCGCTTCGGGCGAACAGCGATTGTCCGTGCGCGTTCGGTGACGCCGACAGCGGAATCCGGGTTTCGCCGAGTACACCCGCATCGACCAGCGTCGCCCACGCGGTGACCTGATTGGCCGAGAGCACCGGCTTGCCCAACTCGGCCTCCATCTCGGCCAGAATGTCGTAGGTCCACAGGTTGGTGCAGGAGACGAAGATCGCGTCGGCCTCGGGGTGGTCGGCGGCGCGGATGAGGTCGGCGGTGGCACCGTAGGGAATGGTCCAGATCTCATGATCGCGGCCGAGTTCCGCATGCGCGACGACCGACCGTCCCGATTCTGCGACGAAGTCACACAGCAGGGCGGTCAACGCGGAGGTGTACGGCGTCGCGACCGCGAGGCGGCCCACGTCCAGCACGTCGAGGGCTCGCAGCATCGCCTCCGACGTCGTGACCGCCTGTGCCGCACCGGCAGCGCGCATGCAGTTCGACAGTTCCACTGCCCCGGCGAGTCCGTAGACGAAGCTCCCGGACGCGCACGCATATCCGAAGGCCCGCGGTCTCACCGAGGCGACCGCACGCACAGCTGCGGCGATCTCCGCATGGTTGTTCAAGTCGCGACAGAGTTCGACGTCGACCGGCGAGTCGATGAAACCCGTGCGCGTGAAGTACAGCGACACCGACTCGGGCATCCACCGCCAGAGCTCGCGGTCGAGCGCCATGTCGAACGGACACACCATTCCGATGCCGATCTGCGCCTCCATGCAGGCAGAATGCCACATCGTCGGATTGTCTACAATCGCTGCGCGATCACGCTCGCACGAACCGATAGCCCATCCCGGCCTCGGTGAGTAGATGTTTGGGGTGTGCGGGATCGTCCTCGAGCTTGCGACGGAGGCTGGCCAGATACACGCGCAGGTAGTTGGTCTGCGTCCCGTACGACGGTCCCCACACAGACTGCAGGATCTCCTTCTGCCCCACCAGCTTCCCCTCGTGGCGCACCAGGATCTCGAGGATGCCCCATTCCGTCGGCGTCAGGTGGACGGCGGCACCGTCACGTGTCACGGACTTCGCTCCCAGATCGACCACGAACGCGCCAGCGTCGACGACCGGCACCTCGGGTGTATCGGCGAGTACCGACCCCCGCCGCACGGCGGCCCGCAGTCGCGCCAGAAACTCTTCCATACCAAAGGGTTTGGTGACGTAATCGTCCGCTCCGGCATCGAGGGCGGCCACCTTGTCGGCAGCGTCGCTGCGTGCGGACAACACGATGACGGGGACATTGGTCCAGCCCCGCAGACCCTCCAGCACGGTCAGCCCGTCGATGTCGGGCAGGCCAAGATCGAGTACTACGACCTGCGGATTGGTGCGTGCCGCCGCCGAGAGCGCCTCCGCACCGGTGGCCGCCGTTGTCACGGCAAAGCCACGGGCGTTCAAATTGATACGCAGGGCCCGCAACAACTGGGGTTCGTCGTCGACGACGAGCACCCGGACATGGGCAGTCATGCTTCCACCCCCGCCAGCGGCAAGGTGGCGACCATCGTCACACCACCGCCGGGGGTTTCGACCACTTCGAGCGTTCCTCCCATCGCGGAGATGAATCCGCGAGCAACCGAAAGCCCCAGCCCGACACCTGAACTGGCGCCATTGCGATCGCCGTACTGGTGGAACGCCGTGAAGATCTCCGCCCGCTGATCCTCCGGAATTCCGGGCCCGTGATCGATCACGCTGATCACGCACCGCGGTTCCCCATCGCCGGAACCGATTCTGGCGTCGACGGTCACGTCGTCGCCGCCGTGCCTCAACGCGTTGTCGATGAGATTCGCGAGGGCCCGCTCGAGCAGTCCGGCGTCGGTATACACCCATGGCTGTTCGAGATTCATCGAGACCGCGGGAATCGACGGATCGCGCCGGTACACCGCCGCCATTGCACGATGCACCACCTCGGCGAGATAGGTCTGCTGCATCTTGGGCCGCACCGCACCCGCCGCGAGCCGCGACGAATCCAGCAGATTCCCGACGAGCGAGGCCAACTGGTCGACGGATTCTTCGACGGTGGCCAGCAACTCCGCGGTGTCCTCGGCGCTGAAGGTGACGTCGGTGCTGCGCAGACTCGACACCGACGCCTTCGCCGCAGCCAGCGGAGTACGCAGGTCGTGGCTGACGGCGGCCAGCAGCGCACGACGTAGTTCGTCGGTCTGCGCCAGCGCGGTGGCCTCGGCCGCCTCGGCCTCGAGTTGGTGACGCTGAACTGCACCGGCGGCCTGGGTGGCGACGCTGATGAGTACCCGTCGGTCGCGTCCGCCGAGTTTCGGCCCGTTGAGCCACAATTCGAAGCGCCCATCCGGAACCGGGCACACGGTCACGGCATCACCTTCGGCGGCGGGCGGATTGGACCCGACCTTCTCGACGATCTCCGGCGAACCGCGGTCTACCCGTCGGACGAGCGAGACACCTTCCTGGTCATAGGTTTCCCGAACGCGTTCGAGTAGCGCCGACACGTCCGCGCCACCGAGAACGGCGCTGGAGAACAGCGACAGCAGCTCGGCATCCCGCGTTGCTTGTTGCGCCTGGACGCGCCGGACCGTCGCCGAATCCACGAGTATCGCAACAGCAATGGCGATCACCAGCATCACCAGGATGGTGATGAGGTTGTCGGGCTCGTCGATGGTGAACGTGAATCGAGGATCGGTGAAGAAGTAGTTGAGCAGCAGACCCGACACCACCGCCGACAACGCGGCCGGACCCACGCCGCCCAACATCGACACTGCGAGAACGGTGACGAAGAACAGCGCCGACTCGCTGGCGAAGCCGAGCCACCGGTCCAGGATGGCGAGGACACCGGTCACCGCGATGGGCACCGCCACCGCGGCGGCCCAACTCAGCGGACGGTGAAATCTCGTGTCCCGGATGTCGAGTCGGTTACGACGACGTGTTTCGTCGTGCGTGACCATGTGCACGTCGATGCGCCCCGACTCGCGGACGACCGTCGTGCCGACTCCTTCGTCGAGGATGCGCTGCCACCGCGGCCGACGCGAGGTACCCAGCACCAACTGGGTCGCGTTGACTCCACGCGCGAAATCCAGGAGCGTCGCCGGGATGTCGTCGCCGACGACGGTGTGGATCTTGGCACCGAACCCGGCTGCCAGTTCCCGCAGTGCGGAGATGTCGACCGAGGTCTTGGCGGCCAAACCGTCACCGCGCACGATGTGCACCACCACGAGCTCGGCACTCGACCGCGATGCGATGCGGCTGGCCCGACGCAGAAGCGTCGCCGACTCCGGCCCGCCCGTGATCGCCACCACGACCCGCTCGCGCGCCTCCCACGTGTCGGTGATCGAATGTGCCGCACGGTAATCGGCGAGGTTGTCGTCGACCTGATCGGCCAGCCACAGCAACGCCAACTCTCGCAGCGCGGTGAGGTTGCCCTGCCGGAAATAGTTCGACAGCGCACCTTCGATCCGCCCGCCCGGATACACCTTTCCCGCCGCGAGCCGCTGACGCAGCGCCTGCGGGGCGATGTCCACCAGTTCGATCTGGTCGGCGGCCCGGACCACGTCGTCGGGCACGGTCTCGCGCTGGGTGATGCCGGTGATCTGGGCGACCACGTCGTTGAGGCTCTCCAAGTGCTGGATGTTGATCGTCGACAGCACGTCGATGCCGGCGTCTCGCAGCGCCTCGATGTCTTGCCAGCGTTTGGCGTTGGCCAACCCGGGCGCATTGGTGTGGGCCAGTTCGTCGACGAGCGCCACCTGCGGTTTGCGCGCCAGCACAGCGTCGAGATCCATTTCCTCGAGAACCGTGCCGCGGTAGGAGACGCTGCGCCTGGCAACGACCTCGAATCCGTCGACGAGGGCGGCGGTGGCCACGCGACCGTGTGATTCGACCACGGCCACAACCACATCCGCACCCTCGTCGACGAGGAGCCGTGCGGTGGCGAGCATCTCGTAGGTCTTGCCGACGCCCGGTGCACACCCCAAGAAGACCTCTAACCGTCCCCTGGCATCACCTGCGTTGGCCATGGCAACCAGTGTATCTGCGGCAATCCGGTCCCTGAGCCTGGATCCGAGCCCGAGATAGCGCTGCCTGAACCTCCGCTCCCTGGGCGTGAATCCATGGACCGTCGAGCTGAGACCGATTCACCGCTGCCTGAGGTGCGACGAGCGCAGCGAGGAGCCTCGAAGGCCTGGCGACCGTCGCTACTTGGTCGACCAATTGTTCTCTCTCACCAGCTCTTCGAGGCTCGCAAGCTCGCACCTCAGGGACCGGAGGCGGGCCGGCGTGGGCAGCCAGGTTGATCCTCTCTCGAACGGTCACGCCGAGCACGGCGCACGATGTCCCAGTGCGAGGTTGACCTCGAGAACGTTGACGCGCGCCTGCCCGAGGAAACCGATCGTGCGGCCCTCGGTGTGGTCGTCGATGATCCGCCGCACCTGCGCCGGGGACTTCCCGGTCACGCGAGCGATCCGCGGGACCTGAAGCCGTGCGTACTCGGGGCTGATGTGCGGGTCGAGGCCCGATCCCGACGCGGCGACCGCATCCGCCGGAACCGCCGCCGGCGCGACGCCCTCGCGCTGAGCGATCTCCGTGCGCCGCGCGTCGATCCACGCCTTGAGATCCTCGTTGTTCGGCCCCTTGTTGCTCGCGGCCGACGCGCCAGGATCACCGGCCGCCAACGGATCGTCGGAGGACCCGAGCACCCGCGCATGCAGGAACGGATCGGGCGCTCCCGCAGGCACCTTCGGGTCGATGCCGATGAGCGTGGAACCCACCGGGCAGCCGGCGGAATCGGTGACCTGCGAACCGTCGGCGGAGTTGCTCCCGACCCTCGAGACCGCCCAGACCGCTGCCGGGTACACTGCGCCAAGCAGCAGCGTCAGCGCCAGCAGAGTGCCTGCCGCAGCGACACATTGCCGCACAAAACCAGATACGAACGTGTTCATGACCGACTACCCCATTCCCGGGAGAAAGCGCACCACGAGGTCGATCAGCCAGATCCCGATGAACGGGGTGATCACTCCTCCGATGCCGTAGACCAGCAGATTGCGACCGAGCAGCTTCGACGCCGACGACGGGCGGTACCGCACGCCACGCAGCGACAGCGGGATCAGCGCGACGATGATGAGCGCGTTGAAGATCACCGCCGAGGTGATTGCCGATTCCGCCGAATGCAGCCGCATGATGTTGAGTGCGTCGAGTTGCGGATAGACCGCCGTGAACAGCGCCGGCAAGATGGCGAAGTACTTCGCCAGGTCGTTGGCCAGCGAGAACGTCGTCAGCGCACCGCGGGTGATCAGCAACTGCTTGCCGATGGCCACCACGTCGATCAGCTTGGTCGGGTCCGAATCGAGGTCCACCATGTTGCCGGCTTCCTTGGCCGCCGACGTACCGGAGTTCATCGCGAGCCCGACGTCGGCCTGCGCGAGTGCGGGCGCGTCGTTGGTGCCGTCACCGGTCATCGCGACCAGACGCCCACCCGACTGTTCCTTGCGAATCAAGGCCAGCTTGTCCTCGGGAGTCGCCTCGGCGACGTAATCGTCGACGCCGGCCTCGTCGGCGATGGCGCGCGCGGTCAGCGGGTTGTCGCCGGTGACCATCACGGTCCGGATTCCCATCGCGCGCAGCTGTGCGAAGCGTTGGGCCATACCGGGTTTCACCACGTCCGAGAGCCGGATGACACCCAGCACACGGGCCGGTGCGTCGGCATCGCGAACACCCACCACGAGCGGTGTCCCGCCTTCGCCGGAGATGGCCGCCACCTCGCGGGCCACGGCCGGGTCCACGCGACCGCCGCTGGCCTCGACCCAGCGGCCCAGCGCATCTGCGGCACCCTTGCGGAACTCGCGTACCCCGCCCGACTCGTGGACGTCGATGCCGCTCATGCGGATTTCCGCGGTGAAGGGCACGATCTCGTACTCCGGATGCAGCCGACGGCGAGCGGCCGCCGCGGTGTCGGGGTCGATCTCGATGACGCCGAAGGACTGCACACACAGGTCGACGATGCTCCGGCCTTCGGGAGTGTCGTCGGCGAGGCTGCAGCGATAGCTGATGTCGGCGAGTTCGGATTTCTCGACGCCGGGTGCCGGCACGATGTCGGTGGCCCGACGGTTGCCGAACGTGATGGTGCCGGTCTTGTCCATCAGCAGCGTGTCGATGTCACCGGCGGCCTCGACCGCACGGCCCGACATCGCGAGCACGTTGCGCTGCACCAACCTGTCCATGCCGGCGATGCCGATGGAGCTCAGCAACGCACCGATCGTCGTCGGGATGAGGCAGACCAGCAGCGCGATCAGCTTGATCGGATCGGCGGACTGGCCCGCGTACTCCTGCATCGACCCGACCGCGACCACCGCCATCAGGAAGATGATCGTCAGGCTCGTCAGCAGGATGTCCAGTGCGATCTCGTTGGGTGTCTTCTTGCGCGATGCGCCTTCGACGAGGGCGATCATGCGGTCGACGAAGCTCGCCCCCGGCGCGGTCATGATCTTCACGACGATCCGGTCCGAGAGCACCACCGTTCCACCGGTGACCGCAGAGCGGTCGCCACCCGATTCGCGGACGACGGGGGCCGACTCGCCGGTGATGGCCGACTCGTCCACCGTGGCGATACCGTCGACGACGTCACCGTCCCCCGCGATCACCTCACCCGCTTCGACGACGATCAGGTCACCGATGCGCAGCTCTGTCCCGGGCACCTCGGTGATCGACCCATCCTCCGACAGGCGTCGGGCCATGGTGTCCTGCTTGACCTTACGGAGGCTGTCGGCCTGCGCGCGACCGCGGCCTTCGGCAACCGCCTCGGCCAGATTGGCGAACACGACGGTGAACCAGAGCCAGGCAGCGACCGCCCACGAGAACCAACTCGGTTGCAGCGCAGCGAGAACGGTGGTGACGATCGCGCCCAGGTACACCACGAACATGACCGGGTTACGAGCCTGGGCACGCGGCGTGAGCTTGCGCACCGCCTGCGGAAGCGACGAGATCAGTTGGCGTGCATTGAATGCGCCACTGGTGACCAGTTCCTCCCCCGCGTTCGACGAGGTATCAACGCCCGCTTCGTCGGTTGTCTTCTCTTCTATGACAGGAGTACTCACAACACTGCCTCTGCGATCGGTCCCAGCGCCATGGCCGGGAAGAAGGTGAGTCCGGCGACCAACAGGATGGTTCCGGCCAGCAGTGCGCCGAACAGCAATCCGTGGGTCGGGAGAGTCGATGCGTCGTCCTCGACGCGCACTGGTTTCCGCTGAGTCGCTACCATTGTGGGCGCACCACCTGGTGCCGCCGCCGGCGCGGACACCGTGCTGCCCACGGCGGTTTCGCGATTGCGTGGACGCTGTTTGGCCAGCAGACCGGCGAGAGCGAGCACGAAGACGATCGGCAGGAAGCGCCCGAGCAGCATCACAATTCCAAGCGATGTCTGGAACCAGTCGCTGGTCACGGTGAGGCCACCGAAGGCGCTGCCGTTGTTGTTCGCGGCCGACGCGTAGGCGTAGAGCACCTCGCTGAAGCCGTGGATCGAGCCGGGTGTGCCGGGATCGCCGCTGTTGCCCTGGAATCCGGTTGTCGTTCCGAGGATCACCGAGATCGAGGTGCCGGCCAGCACCAGCGCGGGCATGACGAGGACGTAGAGCGCCGCCATGGTGATCTCATGCTGGCCGATCTTCTTGCCGAGGAACTCCGGCGAGCGGCCGACGAGCAGACCTCCGACGAATACCGTGATCACGGCCATGATGAGGACGCCGTAGAGGCCGGCTCCCACACCGCCGGGTGCCACCTCACCGAGGAGCATGTTCCAGATCAGCGCGCCACCCCCGGCGGCCGAGAAGCTGTCGTGCGCGGAATTCACTGCACCCGTGGATGTCCCGGTGGTCGAGACCGCAAACAGCACCGAACCGGGGATGCCGAAACGCTGTTCCTTGCCCTCCATCATGGCGCCCGCGGCCTGCGCGGCGATGCCGTCGGTGCGGGATTCGAAGACCCACACGACTGTCAGCATCACACCCCAGATGGCGGCCATGACCCCGAGCAGGGTCAGCCCCTGACGCCGATCGCCGACCATCGTTCCGTACGTGCGGGTGAGGCACACCGGGATGATGAGGAGCGCAAGGATTTCGACGATGTTCGACAGCGGCGTCGGGTTGGAGAACGGATGTGCGGAGTTCACCGAGAGGGTGCCGCCACCGTTGGTCCCGAGCTCTTTGATCGCCTCTTGCGACGCGAACGGCCCGAGCACACTGTGCGCTTGCCTGCCGTCGAGCGTCGTGAAGTCGAATCCGGTCTTGAACGACTCGATGGCGCCCTGGGTGAGTAGGATGAGCGCGACGATGAAGCTGAGCGGCAACAGGATTCGCACGCATCCGCGGACCAGGTCGACCCAGAAGTTGCCGATCTCGCCGCTGCCCCGCCGGTTACGGATGCCGCGGATCACGGCGACCGCGACCGCCATACCGACTGCAGCGGAAACGAAGTTCTGCACCGCGAGCCCGATCATCTGCGTGAAGTTGGTCATCACCACTTCGGGCGAGTACGACTGCCAGTTGGTGTTGGTGACAAAGGAAACCGCGGTGTTGAACGCCATCGACGGCGTCACACCCGGCTTTCCGTCCGACCACGGCAACACACCCTGGAGGCGCTGGATCGCGTACAGGAACAGGAACGAGATCAACGAGAAGGCCAGTACCGCAAGCGCATAGCCGACCCAGGTCTGCTCACGACGCGGATCGATGCGTCCGACGCGGTAGAACAGTTTCTCGAAGCGCAGGTCGCGTGCCGAGTCGTACGCCCGGGCCATGTAGTCACCGAGTGGCACGTAGGCAGCGGCGAGAATGAAAAGCAGCAATGCCAGTTGCAACAAGCCGGCCACCGTCGCAGACATGTCAGAACCTCTCGGGTGCGATGAGCGCGGCCACGAGATAGACGACGACTGCTGCGGCGAGCACCAACAGAACGATGGTGGTCACACCGTCGGCGGTCATCGCCCGGTCCTCGCATCGATTGCGCGCACGGTCAGCAGGCACAGCGCGATCGAGACGATCGCGGCCAGCAGAAAGAGCAGGTCAGCCACTCGAACTCCATTTCCGAACTATGTACCCGGCCACGCAGAAACCTGCGAAGCCGCGACTGACAGGATCACTCGCGAAAGACGTCTGAAAGAGTTCGTTAACGGAATCCATACGCGTCGCGCCGGCAATTTGACGCGCGCTTTGCGGACGTTGCGACCGGCGTCAAGATCGCGTCAACAAGCCCTGGCGGCCCGTGTAGATCGCGTTCAGATTCGCGTCGGCGTTTCCGCCGGAGAGTACGACGGAAAGCATGAACAAGGTCACCGGCCAACAACCACTGACGGTCGCGACCGTGACCGGCCCGCCCCCGATCCGCGGCCGCTTCTTGCGGGGCGCGGACTCGTGGGGCGTCTTCCGGGTCGGGTTCGCCCGTCATCTCGTCCAGTTGCGTGTCTGCGTGTATCCGCCGGGCGTGACCGACCACGAGCGCACGATGCTTCGCCTCTGGTACTCGGCGCCGATCTGGGGTGTCATCGGCTGGCTGGCGCTCTGGCCGGCGATCAGCGCCGTGAGCCCTGTCGATCCGCCGTTCTCGATTCTCGCGGCAGCCGCCGTCATGCTGTCCGTCGTCTGGGTGGTCGGCCACCAGGCCTGGCCGGTGCGGAAATCAGTGCGCTCCATGGTCCTCTGGATCGACGACGACGAAGATCCCACGACACGACGCCGAGCCGACCAGTTGCTGCGGATCGTCGATTCGTTACGGGTGGCCGACCGCGATCTGCGCGAGGGCCGGATCGATGCCGTACGGCACGAAGCGATCTGGGCGCGCTGCTACGACGACCTCGCCTGACCGTCGGGACCCTCCCGCCGGCTGAGGTGCGAGGAGCGCAAGCCGCCGGGCTGAGGTGTCCCGTGCGAGGTACGAGCATGGAGCGTCTCGAAGTCGACGAGCCTCGAAGCCCCTGGTGAGATGACATCGTCGTCTCACCAGCCCTTCGAGGCTCGCTCCGCTCGCACCTCAGGGAGCGGTTGGAGGCTCAGAAGCGGTGGAAGGCCATGGAGCGAGGCGGAAGTCAGGAAGCACCCGCACTCAACGCGAGCCCGACCGTCCCGCCACTGCCGCGTCGAAGAGTGCTCGCCTTGATGGTGATCCAGCCGAGGATGCCGTACTTCTTGGAGATCAGTTCCCGTGTCCGCGCGGTGCCGGCGTCATCGAGGACTTCGCCTGTGCCCTCGACCGGTTCGCCGGTGACCTTCTTGCCGCGCGCATCGCAGGCCTGCACGATGATGCGCGGATCTCGCCGCAGACGTTTGACCTTCCACGAGTCCGCGACGGTCCACACGAGGAGGCGGTCGCCGTCGATCGTGGCCCACACCGGCGTCGACACCGGTGTGCCGTCCTTGCGAAAAGTGGTCAGCTGCACGTACTTCGCGGTTGCGGCGGCACCGAAGTCAGAGGTCATGCCGCCATGGTACCGACCTACTGGTCCTGCTCTTCGAGCCCGAACACAATGACCCGGCGCGGATATATCCGGATGAGTGCGTCATCGACGCCGCCGCGCGACTCTGTACCGCCGACGATCGCCTCGGCGTGACCCCGAATCTCGACCATCCTGACTCGCCACGGCTTGAGCGACGCGATGTCGTCGACGACGAACGCAACCTTGTCATTCCCCTTGAGGTTGCGAAACTTGCGGGACGACGCGAGGTTGTAGCCGACGATGTCGACGGTCCCGAGTTCGCGATTGACGGCGAAACCGACGGGATTGTTCTGCGGCGCGCCTTCCTTGTCGACGGTGGCGAGCCTGCCCAGCCGTTGCGTCTCGAGGTAACTCAGCACATCGGGATCGAGCAATTCTTTGTGCCTCATGCGCGCACTCCAGTCGGCAGTTCCGCGGCAATGGGTGTGTTCTGTCCGGCGGCGACCCACCAGGAGCCGTCCCGTTCGACGAGCACATACATCGCCATCTCGGAGAATCCGCCACCTCGCGCATGCCTCCCGATGTGCGCGACCGCGACCCCCGGCGCCGGGTTGATCACCTCCGTCACCGAGAAGTCCGACGGCGGTGCCACCTGCTTGGCGAACAGCTGGTGATGGATCTCGTTGAGCGGGGCGTGGCCGCGCAGGACGGTGCCTTTGGGGGAACCCCACACGATGTCGTCGGCGAACATCGCGTCGTAGGTGTCGGCATCAGAGTTGTCCATGCCGGCCTGCAACGTCGCCATAAGTGCGTCGACGGCAGCGAATGCACCGGGTTCGTAGAGGTTGAGTGATGGTCGGTCTCGTGTCATACCCCGACGCTAAGAGTTCAAGTTAACTTGAGGTCAAGGCCTCGCGGCGATCGCTGTCGCCACGTCGTCGCGGATGACGCAGTCGTAGGCGTGGTCGTTGACCATGCCGGTGGCCTGCATGAGTGCGAACATCGTTGTCGGCCCGACGAATCGCCAGCCCCGCTTCTTCAGATCCTTGGACAGGGAAACCGATTCCGGTGAGGTCGTCATCGATCCCGGCTTGTGGTCGGGACCGGGCGCAAACCGCCAGAAGTACTCCTCCAGCGACCCCTCGGCGTCGACGAGATCGCAGGCATGCCGGGCGTTGTTGATCGAGGCCTCGATCTTGCCGCGGTGCCGGACGATCCCCGCGTCGCCCAGCAACCGCTCCACGTCGGCCTCACCGAACCGGGCGACCTTCTCGAAGTCGAACCCGCTGAACGCGGCCCGAAAATTCTCCCGCTTGGTGAGGATGGTCCGCCAGCTCAGGCCGGACTGAAATCCTTCGAGGCATACTCGCTCGAACAGCGCGACGTCGCCGACGGTCGGAAATCCCCATTCGGTGTCGTGATACGTGGTCTCCGGCTCCTTGGCCGCCCACCCGCACCGCGCCCGACCGTCCTCCCCGATGACCACATCCGACATGGGCGATCTCCTCTCGAATCACTTGAACGGAGAGTACCGACGGCCACCGACACCTGATTGCGCTCCCTCACCGAATCGACCCCACGCCCACCGGGCGAAAATTTACTATCTCCTCATCGGGGGCACCTCGAAGGGAACGTCATGCGCAGACCGATCCGCCTCGTTGGAGCAATCTTGCTCGCCTTCGGCCTCGTCGCCACGCTGTCGGTGGCCACGCCGCAACCGCGTGCCGCTGCGTTCGCCGAGGACATCTGTTACACCCCCGGCGCCCCGCCGCACAGTTGCGGCCCGCTTCCCATCACCTGTTCCCTCGAGAATGCGGACGCCCCGATCTGCGGCCTGCGCGCCTTCTTGCGATACGCCTACACACTTCGTCAGCCGCTCGGCGGTCGCAGCCTGATTCACACGGACTCCAGCTACATCATCGCGAGGTCCGTCGGCTTCTCCGTCGCGGACGCCTATTGGATCGCCGCGTACAGCGAGGCGACCGACCTCGGCACCTTCGCCCCGCGCGACATGCGCGGCAACCTGGTTCCGAATTCGCGGCGGCTGACGACCAAGGACATCAGCGGCCTGGTACGTACGCATTTCGCCACCGGGGGCTTCCTGTTCCATTTCCTGCCGACGCTCCGAGGCCCACGCGCGCCGATGCCGAATGGGTTGCGCCCCGACGTCAACGACACACGGCACGAGATCATGCTGACCCATCTGCGACGCTGGGCGACAGCGGGCCCGGGATCCTCTGCGCCCCTGTGCACCGGAGGATTCACCAACCGCTCACCGGGAGGCGACTACGCGACGGGCGAGGGTTGCTATGGCGGCGCGAACCCCGTCCCGATCAACGGCACGTACAGCATCGTGTCGCCGGCTAACTTCCCCTTCACCAATTCGACTGGGCAACAGGTCATCACCGACGGAGTCCTGTCGTCGAAGTTCGATCAGTGGGTGGGCGGGCAGTCGGCGAACGCGCGAATCGGGATCTACATCCACGCCCTGGGAGACCGCATCTCACACCATGCGTGCACCGATGCCGGCACCATCGCACCGCCTACCCCGCGCCATCGGGCGTTCCGGATCGATCTGAACAAACCGTCGTGCGATCAAGGGCCACATGCGATTCGGCACGAGTTCGAGACCGGCGTCGACTTCCACGGTCTCGAGCCCGAGGACCGAACGACCGAGGCGGCGTTGTCAAAGGTGTACGACGAGCTGGTCTACTTCGCGCGGTTGCGCGGCACGCTGAATCCCACCGCGACCACGTCCGCCGCCAAAACCCGGGTCGTCACGAACGGACTCGTCCCGGCACTCGAGCACCGCAATCCGATGGTTCGGCTTCGTTCGGTGACCGCCGCCGGGTGCCGACTCGGCGTACCCGCATTTCCGGGCTCGCCCTCATGCCGGTGAGGTAGGCCGCGGGTCACCCGACGATCGGCATCTGTAGCTCGGTCCGCCAGTTCTCCTCGGGTTCGGGGTGAGTCGCGAGGTAGACCTCGCGCGCAGTGCCGTCGGTGCGGTAGCCGTTGTCCTCGATCCAGGTGGCGAGCGTCTGATAGCCCTCGCCGATGTCGACCATCCTGCCCACGTGCAGGTGGCACGCGGCCCGCTCGACGCCCGGCAATGTCACCGACTCGAGCCCGTCGACACTGACGCCGTCAGCCACCGGGCATGCCGCGGTCACCGTCAGTCCTTCACCGTCGGGGACGTAGGTGGCGATCGCCTCACCCGCCGGCGCGATACCGGCAGGCCCGAGAATCTCGAACATCCGCCCGAACAGTCCCCGGATCACCGGGCCCACGTCTTCCGGATCCGAACTCGCCGACACGTCCGTCAATGTGAGAACCCGAACCGGAGCAACACTTTTCATGACAACCGAGCTGGTACTCATGGTGCCTTCCCTTTCGATGATGCGGAGTCTCGCCTCGATCCGGGTGAGCCGATCCCGGTCTGCCGCAATCTGTTCGGCCACCTGCGCACGACGCAGACGTAGCATTCCCCGCAGTTCGGCGGGGTCGACGTCGGCGTCGATGATGCGGGCGACCTCGGCGAGGGTGAACCCGAGATCTTTGAGGGCGACCACGCGGTTGAGGCGTCGTAGCTGATCGGCCTCGTAGTAGCGGTACCCGGTGTGATCGTCGACCCGCGCCGGTTGCAACAGGCCGATCTGGTCGTAGTGTCGAAGCATCCGGATCGACACCCGGCCCATCGTGGCGAAATCTCCAATGGTGAACATGACACCGACCACGCTCCTGTCTCACATGGTGTGAGGGTCAACCCCGGCGCACCGAGAAGGCGCACCGTTACCGTTTCGTGACCCTCGGTTGCGAATGCATCCCAGTGCCACGTCCACCCGTGAGCTTGCCACCCGCCGCTCCTAGCGTCGATCACATGACGACACCGCGCACGCACCCCGACCCCTCGCCCGGCGAGTTGTCGTTGCTGGTCAAACGCGTCGCCGACGGCGATCGTCAAGCATTCGCGCAGTTGTACGACCTCACCTCACCACGCGTCTACGGCATGGCCCTACGGGTGATCCGTGATGCGGGATTCAGCGAGGAGATCACCCAGGAGGTGTATCTGACGGTGTGGCGGACCGCGGCGTCGTACGACACGAGCGGCTCGGTGATGGCCTGGCTGCTCACGATGGCCCACCGCCGATCCGTCGACCGCATCCGTTCGGAGACCGCCAGCCGACGCCGCACCCTGACGCATGGTCGGGAATCGGTGACACCGGCCTTCGACGAGGTCGCCGAGATCACCGAACGACGCGAGACGGTGCGGCTCATCCGAGCCGGACTCGCACACCTCACGCCCGTGCAGCGCGAGTCCATCGAACTCGCCTACTTCGACGGCCTGACGTATCGCGAAGTGGCCGAACGCCTCCAGGTCGCCCTGCCCACCGTGAAGTCCCGCATCCGCGACGGCATGCGGCGACTGCGGCTCAGCGTTGTCGACGCAGCCGCGTAGACGACATTCGTTTGCGCGAGCGGCGGTGTGCGGAAAAGCGAACCAGGCAACGGAGGGCACTACTGAAAACGGGCCCCTGACGGCACTCCTCCGAGATTGTCCCGGAAGGCACCCGTCAGGGGCCCGTTTTCAGTCACTCTCAGATCAGCCGAGCACCAACGACTCTCCGTCGGCACCGACGTTCACCGGCACCACGTCGCCGTCGCGGATGTCACCGGCCAGCAACGCCTTGGCGAGGCTGTCGCCGATGGCCTGCTGCACCAGCCGCCGTAGTGGGCGTGCACCGTAGAGCGGATCGAATCCGCGCTCGGCCAGCCATTCCTTGGCCTTGGGCGTCACTTCCAGTTCCAGTCGACGCTGGGCGAGGCGCTTGGCCAACTGCCGCAGCTGAATGTCGACGATGGAGACCAGTTCCTCGGGGCTCAGCGCGTCGAAGACGATGACGTCGTCGAGGCGGTTGATGAACTCCGGCTTGAACCGCGCGCGCACCGCCGCCATCACCTGGTCCTTGTCACCGCCGGCGCCCAGGTTGGACGTCAGGATGAGGATGGTGTTGCGGAAGTCCACGGTGCGGCCCTGACCGTCGGTCAGCCGACCCTCGTCGAGTACCTGCAGCAGCACGTCGAACACGTCCGGGTGGGCCTTCTCGATCTCGTCGAACAGGACCACCGTGTACGGGCGACGCCGCACCGCCTCGGTCAGCTGACCGCCGGCCTCGTAGCCGACGTAGCCGGGAGGGGCACCGACAAGCCTTGCCACACTGTGCTTCTCGCCGTACTCGCTCATGTCGATGCGAACCATGGCGCGTTCGTCGTCGAACAGGAACTCCGCCAGCGCCTTGGCCAGCTCGGTCTTGCCGACACCGGTCGGGCCGAGGAACATGAACGATCCCAGCGGCCGGTTCGGGTCGGCGACACCGGCCCGCGCACGACGCACGGCGTCGGACACGGCGACCACGGCGTCCTTCTGTCCGATGACGCGATGGCCCAGTTCGTCCTCCATGCGCAGCAGCTTGGCGGTCTCGCCTTCGAGCATCCGGCCGGCGGGGATTCCGGTCCACGCCGACACGACCTGAGCCACGTCGTCGGGTCCGACCTCCTCCTGCAGCATCACGTCTTCGCTCGGGTCGGTGCCGGTCTTCTCGATCGCGGCCTCGAGTTCCTTCTCCAAGCCGGGGATCGTTCCGTACCGCAACTCGGCCGCACGTCCCAGATCGCCGCCACGTTCGGCCCGATCCGCCTCTCCACGAAGCCGTTCCAGCTCCTCCTTGGTGTCGCGGACCGCGTCGATGGCGGTCTTCTCCGACTGCCAGCGGGCGCTCAGTTCGTTGAGCTTCTCCTTCTGGTCGGCCAGTTCCTGACGCAGCTTGTCGAGCCGCTCCTTGGAGGCCGCATCCGTTTCCTTCTGCAGCGCAACCTCTTCGACCTCCAGACGGCGGACGATTCGCTCGACCTCGTCGATCTCGACGGGGCGCGAGTCGATCTCCATCCGCAGCCGCGACGCGGCCTCGTCAACGAGGTCGATGGCCTTGTCGGGCAGGAAGCGGGAGGTGATGTAGCGATCGGAAAGCGTTGCGGCAGCAACCAATGCGGAGTCGGTGATGCGTACACCGTGGTGCACCTCGTAGCGTTCCTTCAGTCCGCGCAGGATGCCGATGGCGTCCTCGACCGACGGTTCGCCCACGTACACCTGCTGGAAACGACGTTCGAGTGCCGCGTCCTTCTCGATGTACTTGCGGTACTCCTCGAGGGTGGTCGCACCGACCAGCCGCAGCTCACCGCGGGCGAGCATCGGCTTGATCATGTTGCCGGCATCCATCGCGGAATCGCCTGTCGCACCGGCACCCACGATGGTGTGCAGCTCGTCGATGAAGGTGATGACCTGGCCGGCCGACCCCTTGATCTCGTCGAGCACGGCCTTGAGCCGCTCCTCGAATTCGCCGCGGTACTTGGCACCGGCGACCATCGAACCCAGATCCAGGGAGATGACCGTCTTGTTGCGCAACGACTCCGGCACATCGCCTTCGACGATCCGCTGGGCCAGGCCCTCCACGATCGCGGTCTTGCCGACGCCGGGCTCACCGATGAGCACCGGGTTGTTCTTGGTACGACGACTCAGCACCTGCACGACGCGTCGGATCTCGGTGTCGCGACCGATGACCGGGTCGAGCTTGCCCTCGCGAGCAGCCGCGGTCAGGTCGGTGGAGTACTTCTCCAGCGCCTGATACGTCGACTCCGGGTCCTCGGAAGTGACCCGCGCGGTTCCGCGCACGGCGACAAACGCCTCGCGAAGCGCCTGGGGCGTCGCGCCGACGTTGTGCAGCAGTTTGGCGACGTCGGAGTCGCCGGTCGCCAGACCGACCAGGATGTGTTCGGTCGAGACGTACTCGTCGTCGAGTTCCCCGGCAAGCTGCTGCGCTGCCGAGATCGCCGCGATCGACTCGCGGGAGAGTTGAGGCTGCGCGCTCGCGCTGGACACCGTCGGAGCACGATCGACCATCGCCTGGGCTTGGCTACGAACGCTCGACGGGTCCACGCCCACCGCTTTGAGCAGCGGCGACGCGATGCCGTCGGACTGATCGAGCAGCGCCACCAGGATGTGGGCCGGTCGCACGTCGGGGTTTCCTGCGCTTGCCGCCGCCTGCACAGCAGCACTCAACGCTTGCTGTGTCTTGGTGGTGGGGGTGAAGCTGTCCACTCGCGTGCACCTTTCTCTTTAGTCCAACAGGCTCAAGTATGAGCCATCCGAAGGGTGCAACGCCATCAAAGTTGAGTACATTCCGCTCAAGTCCGACAATAGTATGATCTAGATCACTTCATACGGTGTATGCTCAGCGAGTCATTTGTTGCGCGCCGCCGACGAACCCCTGGTGAGAATCGCGGGCCCGGATCAGCGACGACTGACTTCGGGGAGGTTGCCATGCTGCATCCTGAATCGCGAAGAGCCCACGCCCTGAGTTCGCGCGGGACGTTCCGATTGCGGATAGTGGTCGGCCTCGCCATCGCGTCGCTTGCCCTCACCTTCGGAGTGCACGCGCCGGCCGACGCGGCGCCGCCCCCCACGCTGTGGCTGTGCAGTTCGGCGATGACCGCCGACCCGTGCGACCTGCCGCAGGACACCACCGATCTGCTAACCGGACGCGTAACCAACCCACTACCGGTCACCGCTGCCCAACGGTCGGTGGATTGTTTCTACGTCTATGGGACGGCGACCAACACGTTGTCCCTCAACGCCCCACTGGTTGCCGCTCCGGAAATCAAGTCTGGAGCGGAGCTCCAGTCGGCCCGGTTCAACAGCATGTGTCGGATCTTTGCTCCGGTCTACCGGCAGATCTCGCTGCCGGGCCTCGTGGCAGTGAATCTCGGCGCTACCACCGAACCAGTGGCAATCGCCTACCGCGACGTACTCGCCGCGTGGAACAACTACCTCACCCACGCGAACATGGGTCGCGGCGTGGTCTTCATCGGCCATTCCCAGGGCACGTTCCTGCTTCGCAAACTGATTCGCGAACAAGTCGATCCCAATCCTGTGGTGCGTGCACGCCTCGCCGGCGCCATCCTGTTGGGCGGAAACGTGAAGACCGCGCCCGGGAGGACGGTCGGTGGCGACTTCAACAACATCCCCATCTGCACCCGGCACGGTCAATACGGATGTGTCACCGCGTATTCCACGAATATCGTCTATCCGCCACTGTCCTTGCTCGGCAATAGCTCGCTCGATATCGTCTCGCTGCGTTTCGGATTGCCGATGGGGCCGAACTATCAGGTGGCCTGCACCGATCCGGCCGTGCTGAGTGGAAGCCGCAGGCCGGTCGGCATCACCGTGCCCAGCAAGCCGTATGCGCCGGGCGCCATCGCAATCGCGCTGGGCTATACGACTTTTCCCGAGGCATGGCCGACGTCGTCATCGACCTGGACGATCGGACGCGGTCGCGGCGTCGGCCGCTGCGAAGAAGTGAACGGCTACCGGCAGTATCACATTCGCATGGTTGTGCCCCAACAGATCAACGAGGCACCGCTTTTCGACTTGCATGCGCTCGACATCAACTTCGGATTGGATCGCCTGGTCGCCATCGCCTCTCAACAGGCCGCGAGCTGGCACGCGCACTCTCACTGACCCTCTTCAACCGTGAGCGTGTCGACGACGACGTCTCCCAGCCACGCCTCCAATTGCTCAAGGCTCCAACCGCATCGGCGTACCAGGCGGTCGGCGACTTCGATTGATGTTGCGGTCCAGAGGATGTCGGTCGCAGTGGTGGGCGTCAGGGTGTCGGGCAGACCGAAGCGGTCGGCGATGTGCCTGACCACGGATGCGTTGCCGGTGCGGCGTTCCCGTTCGATCGTGTCGACGAACTCCGTCAGTGCCCGGTCGGCACCCGGCCCCTCACCGAGAAGGACACCGAGCAGCGGGCCCACGCGGTGATACATGAGGCAACCCATGTGGATGTAGGCACGCAGTGTCGATGCGGCATCGGGTTGCTCGAAGACCCTGGTCATCATCGGCCGGATCGCGATGGGCTCCGGTTCGTCGTCGCCGGCCAGCAGCACGTCGTACACCGCTTTCACCACGGCCGCCTTCCCGCCGACAGAGTTGTAGATCGTCTGCGGACTCACTCCGGCTTCGCGGGCCAGGGACGCCACTGTCATCGAGTGATAGCCATGCCGGAGTAACTGGTCCTTGGCTGTGGCGAGCACTCGTGCTCTCGTCTCGCGCGCCGCCTGCTCGCGTTGCGGACTCACGTATGACCGAGGTGTTGACACCAAGCCCCCTTTGGGTGGATTATCATTCCACTGGAATAGTCTTCTAGCCAAAATCATAGCCCAAAGGAAACCCTCATGTACGACACTTCGAACCCCGCTCTGCCTTCGGTGCATCGCATCTTCGACGCGATCAACACCGGCCAATTGGACGCTATCCCCGAGGTGGTCACCGACGACTTCGTCGACCATGGGTCACCCGTACCGCTGCCACCCGGTCCGGCCGGGTACACCCAGATCCTTGGGTTCGTGACCGGCGTGCTGGATGTGCGCTACGAGATCGCCGACATCGTCAGCACCTCGGACCGAATCATCGTCCGCGCCAAGGCCTACGGTCGCGGCGTTTCAGCCGTACACGGCGAGGCCGGCGCCGGGAAGCCGTACGAGATGGACACCCTGCACATCTACCGCACCGAAGGCACGCGGCTGGCCGAGCATTGGGGTGTACGCGACGAGCTCGGGGTGTTGATCCAACTCGGCGTCGTTCCCGCACCGCAGCTGCCGCCGCTGCCGGAGGTCGGGGCGAGGTGATGACCCCGCACGTTCGCGCTGCACGACAACGACCGGGTCACCGCACGGCGTGTATCACACATGCATGCGCTATTCATGCTAGTTTCATGAAGTGAGCACTCTTCAGATCCGCAACCTGCCGGAGGACCTTCACGCTCAACTCAGCGAGCGCTCGGCCAAGCTGCATATGTCCATGTCTGAGTACGTCACCAAGCTCCTGCGCGACGACATGAGTCGTCCATTGTTCAACGAATGGGCCGCAACTATCCGAAGCGAAGGGCCGGGACGCAGTATCGACGTCGTGGGCGCCCTCGATGCAGTACGCGATGAATATGATGCCGGCGAGAAATGAGGCGAGTGGTCGACGCGAGCGCGCTGGTCGACGCCGTACTGCCGTCCGCACGGCAGGCAGCCGCCCTGCGATCAATGTCGGGCTACGAACTCTGGGCACCGACAATACTCGACATGGAAGCATTGTCGGCGATCTGGCGACTTCAGCGGACATCGCAGATCAGCTCTGCGGAGGCCGAGCGCGCGGTCAAAGCGGTGTGGACAGCTCCGATCCGACGTGCCGAGAGTGTTCAAATATCAAGCGCAGCATGGGATCTGAGAACTTCGGTGCGAGTATCCGATGCGTTCTATGTCGCCACCGCCAGATTCTATGATGCCGACCTCATCACGTCTGATGCGCGACTATCCCGCTCCCCCGACATTGGAGTTCCGATTGTGGTTCTGCCGCAATGAAGCTCGGCATCGCTGCTGGAGAAGTGGCGATCTCCTGCGCCCGTGGTCACCCCTGCTTTGTCAGTAACGCATAGCCCTGTCGATGCAATCGGTGGTGTCTCGGCCACTGGGTGAGCATCCACGCCGGATCACTGAATCCGGCCTGGGACACTGCCGTGGTCGCGGCCTCGAGTTCGAACTCCAGTCGTCGGCGACGTCGGCCGGCATCGGCCGGACCGTCAGCCTCGACCGCCTCGATCGCGTCGACGACACGCCGCTCGGAATCCAGCAGCACCGCGCGATACCCGCGCGGGCGCACACACCACAGCGTCACGACCGCCACCCCGACCCCGATGACGGTCTCCGCGATTCGCCCGATGACGGCCTCCGACAACGGCTCCTGCGGCGCAAGTGCGCCCAGCGTCATGGCCAGCGGGGTGATGAACACCATCGCAATCGCGTAGTTGACCACCAGGAAGATCTCGGTACCCGCCATCAGGACAACCACCGTCAGGATCAGCAGCACCGCAGACCCCAGCACCGGGGTGATCACGGCGAGCACACCCACTCCGATCACGGTGCCGACACAACGATTCAACGCACGCCAGCTGCCCGTGACGCGATCAGGCCCCTGGTGCAGGATCATGGCCGCGGTGATGACGGCCCAGTCCGGCCGGCCGAGGTCGACGGCGATCGCGATGCCGCCGGCGACCACGCACGCGACGGTGAGCCGCAACGCGAGCACGGGGATTCGCGGCCGGCGGAGTCCCCACCGCAATCGTTCGCCGACTCTGGCGCGTGGAAGCACCATCAGGTCGAGTTCTTCTTCAGACACACTCGTCTCGACCTTCTGGTCCTCGGCAAAGGCGATCACTGCCAGCAGCCGACGATGGATCCGGCTCAGCGCATCGGTCGGCGCGACCGCCTGGCCCCGGAGCCCGGCATCATCGAGACAGTCCCACGCCTCGTGAAGTGCATGAATCGCTCTGCGTCGCAGCAGGTCATCGTGTGGCTGGCGTGCGAGCGCATCGACGGCCGCGCCCGCCCGGGTCACCGCTTGCGCCTCCGGACCGTGACGGTCGAGCAATGCCGGCGTCATCGCAACGCCGAGTGCTACCACCGCGCCGATCGCGGTCCACAACACCACAGCGGGCGCGCTCGCGGTGCCGTCGAGCACCAACACCGCGGAGAGTTCAGCGCACAGCAGTAGCAGAAACGAGCCGGGAGCACGCTCCCGCAACGCGTCCACCCAGATTGCCGCGAGCACCACGACTGCCGTCATCATCGCGATGACTGCGATCCAAGCGCCGACCGACGCCGCACCCGCGAGGTGCCCGACTCCGGCGCCTACGGTGGCGCACGAGATCAGCGCCAATCCGTATCCTGCGACGACCTTCCATCGCGTCCGATACGGTCGACGTTCGCCATACACGACGGCGAACGCACCCAACGCCGACAAGGCCGCGGCCGCTCCGTGCCCGTTCGCCAGACCCACGGCGGCCGGGATCGCTACCGCCAGCGCGGCCCGGAACGCGCCGCCCGCACGTTCACCGACTCCGGAGACCTCCAGCAGAACCTGCCGAAGCCCCGGGCGTTGCGGGGAGCCGGGTTCGGTTTCGGCGGTCATCTGATGATCCAATCATCGCGGCAGAGGTGCCTGCGACTTGCACGGTCACCGACTCAAGAGGCACCGTATTCGACGTGGAGCCCAACGTCGTACTGCGTGGCCGGTTGCTCTGTGCCGATGATGACGAAGCGGCCATCGTCGTGCGCCTACTCCCCCGACACATCGAACTCACCCGCGCCGAACCCGGGTGCCTGTCATTCACGGTGCAACAGAATGCCGAGGACCCGCGCACGTGGGATGTCGACGAGCGTTTCGTCGACGCAGCTGCATATCAAGCGCACCAGGACCGGGCCAGGTCGAGCGAATGGGGACATGCGACCGCCGGCATCCGACGCGACTACACCCTCGAGTAGTCGTGCGCGTAGGGACTCTGTACGAGTCAGATTGTGTAACTGCATATTCCACTTCGCTCTGCTGGCGCGTACAGATTTCGGCGCGAGTGTCGATTGCCAGCCTTGCCGCCGCTCCCTGAGGTGCGACGAGCGTTAGCCGCCGGGCTGAGGAGCCCCATGCGAGGTACGAGCACGGAGCGTCTCGAAGTCGAGGAGCCTCGAAGGGCTGCGAGCAGTCCCGCCAAAGCCCGCAACGCGTGGCTCTCCCAACATCATTCGATGATCGACATTCTTGTCGGTGGCGTGTTCTACCCTGGATGCAGTCGATCGGGGAGGGTCACGATGCGCGGAGTTCAGTCGGAAAATGCTGCACAGTCAACGATTTCGCGTGCTTAGTCCACAACCAGATTCTGGGCGACGAGAATTGTCGGTGGCCCGTTCTAGTCTGAATCCGGTCAATCGGAAAGGGGGTGACAGGGGATGTCGATTGAGGAGTACGCAGACGACGCGGTGTACTGGCCGCAGGTCGATGCCGCGGTGTTGGGGGTTCCGGATCTCGCGGTGATCGACGACGACAAGGCCGTGTCGATCAACGACATGGTCGCCTCGTTCGGTCACATCGAAAGAGGGAAATCCTACTTCTCCTGGCTCTCGTATCAGATTGCGGCCGAACTACATACCCGGCTGGTGGAGCCGACGATGGATGACGACACCGACTGGATCGATCAACGTGCGCAGTGCGCGATGCGGATCGCGGCGTCGTTGGCGATCTCTCAGTTGACGGCCGAGTGTTTGTTGGGAGAGGCGATCGCTTTGCGGGATCGGCTGCCGCTGGTGTCGGCCTGTTTGTGCGACGGTGTGCTCACCAAGGCACAGACCGTCGCGATCATCGGCCGCACCGACCTGGTCGGCGGTGACCACATCGGCGAGGTGGATGCCGCGATCACCAAGGAACTCCGTAAACGCCGCGGCCGGTGGTCACCCCAAGCGATCCGGGATCTGGCCGACCGGATCGTGTTCCGCCACGACCCCGAAGCGGTGCGGGAACGCCGTAAGCATGCCAAAGGCCAACGTGCAGTGTGGGTCGAGGACCTCGGCGATGGGATGGCCACCCTGGCGGCGTCGATGACCGCGGAGAACGCGCGTATCGCGGTCGCCGCGGTCCAGGCGTTGGCAGGCACCGTGTGCTCCAAGGATGGTCGGGGGAAACGGGCCCGCAACTCCGATGCGGCGTTCGCCCTGTTGTCGGGCACCCGGTTTGAATGCCAGTGTGGGCGTGCCGAGTGTGATGCCGAGATTCCCGAACCCGGAACGCTGCCGCCGGCCCAGGCGCGGATCGTGTTGCATGTGGTGTGCGAGGAAACCACCCTCACCGACGAGTCGAACACCACTCCCGCGCATATGAATGGGTTCGGGGTGATCTCGGCCGAGCATGCCCGTGAACTCGCACAACGCCCCGACGCGGTCATCAAACCCATCAACCCCCAACCCGCACCAGCCCAGCCGACTCCGACCCCGCCAGGTGACCTTTCTGACGACGCCACCACCCCGCTCCCTGAGGTGCGAGGAGCGCAAGCGACGAGCCTCGAAGGGCCTGGCGAGACAGCGTCGGACACCACGCCACCGGTCTGTGACGTGCCCGAAGCAGCGTCGGTCGACGAAGGCATCCCCCCGCTCCCTGAGGTGCGAGGAGCCCTGGCCGCCGGATTGAGTAAGGACCGGGCGAGCCTGCGAGCCGGGACCGCATCGAAATCACCGAGCCTCGAAGGGCCTGGCGAGACACCGTCGGAAAACACCACCGATCGGCCGTTGAACTGTGAGAAACCCACCCGAGGTAACCCAGATTTCTGGCGCCGCATCCCCGAACCCACTCCACCACAACCACCACCACCGCCAATGCTGAGCGCGGTGCCGCCGGGTCTGGCGCCGCATCTGCCGTCGAACCCGTATCGGCCTTCGACCGCGCTGATCACCTACATCCTGTCCCGTGAGGGCACCTGTTCGGTTCCCGGCTGCACAAAACCGGCCTGGGAATGCGAACTCGACCACGTCTCCGAGTACAACCACGACGACCCGTACGCCGGCGGGCACACCGACCCCGCCGGGATCGGCGCCAAATGCCGATTCCACCACCTGGCGAAAACCCTCACCGACTTCATCGACGACCAAATCCTCGACGAACACGGCCGCCCGCACACCACCTGGATCACCCCCGAAGGACTCGTACTACCCGGGCGGGCCGACTCGATCATCGACATCGTGCCCGCCCTCGGCCGAATCCGGTGGCAGCCCCGCCGACACCCGCACCCGACCGCGGGTCATCTTCGACGGCACCGGCGAACTCCCCAAGAAACGACGCCGACCCCGCACCGTCGACAAACACCTCCGCCGACAACGCGAACGCCTGCGCAACCGACTCCGCATCGAAGCCGAACCCCCACCACCCTTCTGATCAGGGATCAGATCCGTACCGTGGAACCATGCGATTGAGAACCTTGCTGTCCACGGGAGCCGCAACCGCGGCCGCAGCCGTCGTCGGGAGTTCCGCTTCGAGATCCGCCGTCGACACTTGGTATCCGACGCTGCGCAAACCACCTTTCACGCCTCCTCCGGTGGTGTTTCCGGTGGCATGGACGACGCTCTACGCCGACATCGCCGTCACGTCCGCCGCCGCGCTCGACCGCCTCGAAGACGAGCACCGCGACGACGAGCGCCTGCGCTACGCGGCGGCACTCGGCACCAACCTGGCGCTCAACGCCGGCTGGAGCTGGTTGTTCTTCGGAGCCCACCGACTGGGTCCGGCCGCCGTCGCCGCCGGCCTCCTGACAGCCAGCAGCGCCGACCTGACCCGACGCACCGCACAGGTCGACGCGCGCGCCGGCACTGCAGTGGCGGCATACCCGGCATGGTGTGCTTTCGCCACACTGCTGTCGACCGAGATCTGGCGCCGCAACCGCCGCTGATCACGGTCACGGCAACGCCGACAACTCACCCATTCTCAACAGACCCGGCCCCGCCCACTCGGCAAGTCGCGCGGAGGCCGACGCGACGGCTGGGTCCTCGCGTGCGTCCGGACCGATGCGCGCCGGATTCAGCGCACAACCATTGGCCCACGCGGCGATGTCGTCCTCGGCCATGAAGCTGCGCGTGGCCATCGAACCGCGCAACTGCATACGAATCCAGTCAATAGGGCTGTCGGCCAATGCGTTCGGGGGGCAAAGACGATTCCGATCACGATCGTCGTCGCGCGTCGCCTCGACGTAGCCGGCAAGCGCGGCACCGAAACACGGGAAACCCGCGCGGATCGTCTGCAACCGAATCTTCTCACCCCACAGCGGCACCAGCGGCGGGTACTTCAAACCCGCTGCAGCACAATGCACCACCACAGAGTCGGGCGGCAGCGGAACCGCGCCGCCGTCGAGCACCACCTCGCGTGCCGATATCCCCCGGACATGCCCCAGTCGAACGACATTCTCGACCGAACGCAACAAGTCGAGTTCCCACTCCCCCAGAGTCGGCGCCTTGGCCATTGTCGGTAGCAAACCGCGGTCGATGCGCATCATGACGCCGGCCGCTTCCAGACGCAGGAAAAAGTCATCGACACTATCCGCGCGGGCAGCAGCCTCCATCGTATCTGCGGACAGCTTCAGCGACACCAAGGGATCTGGCTGCACCACAGCACGATTCAGCATCCATGGCTCACGCGGGCGCACCCACGTGATCCGATTTGATGCAACGCCATGACCGAGCAGCCAGGCGATCGCGTCGGTCGCGGTCTTCCCGGCACCGACGATCACGAAGTTACGAGGTGTCATCGCGCCGGGAGCGAAGCGAGCGGGCGAAATCGGCTCCGACAGGTCGGCGATTCGGTTGACCGCGACCACTGGCACATCGTCTGCGACTGCGAAGGGTGGCGGCGTCGACGCCGGAATCGACGGCGACAGATAGGTGGCGTCCACGACGCGCCGACGTACTTCGACGGACACGGTCTCCCCCGACACCCGCGACGTCACCAGATGGGCGTCACCGTCGGTGCGGTACTCACTGGCCGACAGGAAGGTCACCCGGCCCGACCCGACGAAGCGGCGACGCATGATGTCGTCGAAGTACGCTTCGATCGCGGGCTTGCGCGCCCGCTCACCGAGCCCCTTTTCGGGTCCGCTCAGCTGGACCGAACCGTCCCCGAGCAGCGTCGACGCCACCCCATAGAACGACGACGCCTGATGCAGATGCACGAACGGATACGCGTCGAGCCAATGTCCGCCGGCAGCATGTCGGCGGTCGACGATCGTGACGTGTACGTCAGCGTGGTCGATCAGCGCATCGGTGAATGCCATACCCATCGCACCGGCACCGACCACGAGGTAGTCGGTCGTCAGCGTCGTGGCCGTCATCGCTCACCTCCTCATACGCCCTGGACTGAACGTAGCCCCTCCACCATCCACATCGTCATCCGGTCGATGCACAACCACATTCCGACTGCCGCGTACAGCCAGAACTCGGGTTACGCTCACGGCTCACCTCGCAACGGGGGTTTGCGAGTGAGTTGGGGAATGAATGCAGACCATCACCTTGTCGCGCAGCGATGCCAAGAACTACGCCGACCTCGTCTTCGGCGAATGGCCTGCCCATCGCCGGTTCGGTCACCAGGCCGGGTCGATGCCCGAATGGCAACAGATGGCACTCATCAAGGAGATACGCGACGGCACCACGATCACCAACCTCCAGATCTTTCACGACGGCGCGTGGGCGCACCCTCCTCGTGACCTGCCGTTCGCCTTGGACGAGGCCATCGACGACGTCGCCCACCAAGCACGGGCGCACGCACAAGAGCTGAGCGTCATCTTCACCGTCGAACGTGCCACCCGCACAATGCAATTACGACTGGTCACCGGCAACGAGGCGCTGCCATGGTTCCTGTGGCGCCAGGTTCCCGAACGCCTCGACGCACTCTTCGGCCGCACCCGCGACCTGACGGCAGGTGCACGTCCGATTTCCCTGGAGGACAACCACTTACGTGGCACAACCGTCTGCCTCGCGTCCAACACGACCACACCGTTCACCGTCATCTCGTCGGCACCGTCGGTCACACGGGAACTGACGATCGTTTCCGACCACCGGCCCGACGACGAGATCCGCGTCCCCTACGACCAACTGCTCATCCGGGACAAGTTCCTGCCCGAGCACCACGCGGGCGAATTCACCCAGGACCTGGTGGGTGTGTGGCGCATGCACTCGGCGCACCAATCGGGAGACGAACCACAACCGATCGAGGCTCCGATCGAACTCACCATTCGGGCGGATGGCTCCTTCTACGAACTGTCCGACGGCGTCGACCCGGCGATCTACTTCTTCGATTCGGAGGGTGCTGGCGGCCACCTCGGACGCCCCTTCCACGGATATCTCGCCACCGCAGACGGACGCGACTACGTCATGGGTCACAACGGCACACCGAATGGAATTGCTCGCGTGGCAGACGATCTCGACATCGTCGAAGAACTCGTCCGAGATGGCGACCAGCTCTGCCGAACACAAAACGTCGTGGTCGACGGAATCCACCGGTACCGGACCACCATGCTGTATCGGCGCGTCGAGTAACGCCACTTTGGCGCAGTGAACACGAAACCCGGTCCGGAACGCGCCCAACTGCAATGCTCATCAGATGTCAGTCAGTCGTAGGCAGGTGCTCTCGGGTGGGGCGGTCGCCGGACTCGCCGCCGCCACCTCCGGCATCGGACGCACCGAAGCACGTCCTCGACGTCGACCCAACTTCCTCGTCCTGGTCAGTGAGGACTGCGGAGCCCAGCATCTCGGCGTCTACGGTGGACGCGCCCACACACCGACCATCGACCGGCTTGCCGCCACCGGCATCCGGTGGACACATGCGTTCTCGGCCGCCCCCGTCTGCGCACCGTCCCGGTTTGCGATGATCACCGGCGTCGCACCCGAGAGCTGCGCACCGGCCAACCAGATGCGAGCGGCCGGCGCGCTGCCGACCGAACTCAACGGCGCGGGCTGGACCCAATTCCTGCGCGACGCCGGCTACTACTGCACCAACAACGCCAAAGAGGATTACAACGCAGCAGGACTCGACCTGCGACGCACCTGGGATGAGTCGTCACCACAAGCACACTGGCGCAAACGTCCTCCCGGTGCGCCGTTCTACGCGGTCTTCAACCCGACGATCCACGCCCCGATTGTGGCCGGCGAATCGATTGCCGTGCATCCATTTCGGCGTCGTCAACCCAGCCATCGATCAGCGATGCGAATCCGAACACCGCGAGCCCACCGATGAACAGCCGACGCCGACCCAGCAGGTCGCCGGCTCGTGCGCCGAGGAGCAGCAGTCCGCCGAAGACCAGCGTGTAGGCGTCCTGCACCCAGGACAGCGCCGTCGGGGACATCTTCAGGCCGTCGCGGATACTGGGCAGGCCGGTGAAGATCACCGAATTGTCCAGCAGCACCATGAAATAGCTGATCAGGATGATGGCCAGGATCGCGGTCGGCGCCTTCGTCGGTGCCGACGTGGGCGCCGCTGCTGTCGTCACCTCGGTCACGGCCGGACCATCACCTTCAGTGCCTCCCGGGCATCCATGGCCGCATACGCTGAGGGTGTCTCATCGAGTGCGACGGTCCGGTCGAACACCCTGCCGGGCACCACGGTTCCGTCGAGCACGGCCGGGAGCAGTCGGTCGATGTAGGCGCGCACCGGAGCCGGGCCGCCCGTGAGAGTGACGTTGGGGCCGAACAGGCTGCCGAACCCGACCGGCGCCTCGTCGTACTGCGGCACCCCGACCCGGCTGATGACGCCACCGGGGCGCACCACGCCGACCGCCTGGTCGTAGGCGGGGCGATGCCCCACCGCCTCGAGCACGATCACGCTGCCCAACCCGCCGGTCAGCTCCCGTACCTTGTCGATGCCGTCCTCGCCACGCTCGGCCACCACGTCGGTGGCGCCGAACTCTCGGCCCAGATCGGTGCGCACCTCGTGCCGCCCCATCAGCACGATCTGCTCCGCACCGAGTTGGCGGGCCGACAGCACGGCCAGCAGCCCGACCGC
>NZ_JBEXMX010000022.1:0-64566 GCF_040610755.1 Gordonia sp. NPDC003585
GCGCCGACCACGAGGACATCGGCGCGGTCGGGTGTTTTGGTCGCGTCGCTCACCGCACCAGTATGTCGGGCGAACGGAGCGGTCGCGCTGAGTGGTCTCCGAGGGCATATTGCCCTCGGAGGCCACTGAGGAAGACCGCTCCGGACGAGACCTCCGATGGATCCGGAACAGGCTCCGCTGCGTCTGACTGGTATGGACGAAAAAGAGGCGCACGACCAGGACTTCGGCGTCCACTCGCGCGCGGAGTTGGTCGAACGGGACTTCACCGACCTGCAGATTCGGCGGATGGCCGCCAACGGGCAGCTGTCGCATCCGGCTCGCGGCTGGTATGCCACTCCGAACGCCAATCAAGCGGCAGTGACCGCTGTATCGAAGCATGGCTGCCTGACATGCGTGTCGGCGTTGATCGCGAGGGGCTTCTGGGTGCCGCCTGGATATCGCGGGAAGACGCACATCCGCGGATCGAAGCGGCACCGAACCGATAAGGACTTCTGCCTGGGGTTCGGCCCGGCGCTCCCGGTGACCAGCGCGGTCGACGACGCCGCGACCGCGCTGGTCTACGCCGCCAAGTGCATGAGCGCCGAGGACTGGATCGCCACCTGCGACTCGGTGATGAACACCTTGAAGCTCGACAGACCTGCTCTACAGGAACTGATGCCGGTGTTGCCCAAGGCGGTCAAGCGTCTCATGGAGCGTTGTGATCATGATCGACAAGGGTCTCCCGTTTCGAGTGACCTACGACGACGTGCTCTTCGGGTGGGACGAAGTGCTCGAAGACATTCGTGCGTTCACCAAGAAGGATCGGCATCGTGTCCGAGAGGGTCGCGGTGAGTGATCTCGACCAGTGATCTCGACACGATGCCTCGCCCAGGGGCTCGGAATCGGCTCGGTCAGCGGGAGGCGGGCTTGATCGCGGAGGGAGGCGGGCTTGATTGGGGAAGGTCGCGTGCCCAACCCATCCGTTGCCGAACCGGTGGTTGCCGATAGGCTCAGCTGCATGAGCGCCGAGGGGCAGATCACGTGAAGTCCACATTCGCCGGGGTCGACCTGGTATCGGACGAGTTCGCAGAGACGGTGCGCGTGTCGTTGGCGCAGGTGGAAGACCTGCTGCTCACCGAGCTCTCCTCCGGTGACGACGTGATGACCGAGGCGGCCACCCATCTGGCCAAGGCCGGTGGGAAGCGTTTCCGGCCGATGTTCGCGATTCTGGCCGCGCAGTTCGGGCCCAACCCGGATGCCTCCGAGGTGATCACGTCGGCGACGGTGGTCGAGATGATCCACCTGGCCACGCTCTACCACGACGATGTGATGGACGAGGCGCCGATGCGTCGTGGTGCGCCGAGCGCCAATGCGCGCTGGACCAACAGCGTCGCCATCCTCTCCGGCGACTTCCTGTTCGCGCGGGCGTCGCGCCTGGTGTCGACCCTCGGACCCGAAGCTGTCCGGATCATCGCGGAGACGTTCGCCGAGTTGGTGACCGGTCAGATGCGGGAAACCGTCGGCGTCACGGCGGGTGGCGACCCCATCGAGCACTACTTGAAGGTGGTGTGGGAGAAGACGGGGTCGCTCATTGCGGCGGCGGGCCGGTTCGGTGCGATGGCGTCAGGCGCCGGGCCCGACGACATCGAACGTCTGTCGCGGATTGGCGATGTGGTGGGAACCGCCTTCCAGGTGTCCGACGACATCATCGACATCAGCTCGGCGAGCGGCGATTCCGGCAAGACGCCCGGCACGGACCTGCGTGAGGGCGTGCACACGCTGCCGGTCCTGTACGCCCTGCAGTCCGACGACGCGACTTCGAACCGGTTGCGGGAGTTGCTCGTCGGCGACGACGGCAAGACTCGGGCGCTGACCGAGGACGCCGAGGTCGACGAGGCGATCGAACTGCTGGGCAAGTCGTCGGGGATGGAGCAGGCCCGGGCCAAACTGCAGTCCTACGCCGATGCGGCCGACGCCGAACTCGCGCAACTACCCGACCGTCCTGCCCATCAGGCGCTCGCGTCGCTGGTCCGCTACACGATCGACCGAACGGGCTAACCGGTCGCGGAAACTGAATCGGACCCCGGTTCGTTTGATTGAATGATGCACCACAACGCGTGGTGTGCGAACGAACGAGGACTGATGCATTTCAACGGCCTGAAAACCGCGTTTCTGCTCGGCTTGATGTCGGCGATCATCGTCGGTATCGGAGCCCTGTTCAAGAGCCCCTTGATCCTGTGGGGTTCGGTGATCCTTGCGATCGGCATGAACGCCTACGTCTACTTCAACAGCGCGAAGCTGTCGCTCAAGGCGATGCACGCGCAGCCCGTCACCGAGGTCGAGGCTCCGGTGCTGTACCGGATCGTGCGTGAGTTGGCGACGAGCGCTCATCAGCCGATGCCGTCGCTCTACATCAGCCCGACGGAATCGCCGAACGCCTTCGCCACCGGACGCAACCCGAAGAACGCCGCCGTCTGCTGCACCACCGGCATCCTGCGGCTCCTCGACGAACGGGAACTGCGTGCGGTGCTCGGTCACGAACTGTCGCACGTGTACAACCGCGACATCCTGATCAGCTCCGTCGCGGGCGCGATGGCCGCCATCATCAGCGGCCTCGCCAATTTCGCGATGTTCTTCGGCGCGTTCGGTGGCAACCGCGAGAACGGCCCTAACCCGCTGGTGATGATCCTGGTGGCCTTCCTCGGCCCGATTGCGGCGACCCTGGTGAAGCTGGCGGTGTCGCGGTCGCGTGAGTACCAGGCCGACGAGTCGGGGGCCGAGCTCACCGGTGACCCGCTGGCGCTGGCGTCGGCGCTGGCCAAGATCTCCGGTGGTGTGCAGGCCGCGCCGCTGCCGCCGAACCCCGACATCGCGGCGCAGTCGCACATGATGATCGAGAGCCCGTTCCGGGCGACCGACCGCATGGCGAAGATGTTCTCCACGCACCCACCGACCGAGGAACGCATCGCGCGGCTGCAGGAGATGGCGCGGCGCGGGATCGGCCAGTAGTCGGCCTACCTGTAGTTGACGAACTGAAGGGCGATCCCGAAGTCCTCGCCCTTCAATAGGGCGATCACGGCCTGCAGGTCGTCGCGCTTCTTGCTGGAGACGCGCAACTCCTCACCCTGGATCTGCGCCTTGACGCCCTTGGGGCCGTCGTCGCGGATCTTCTTGGAGATCTTCTTGGCGTGCTCGGAGTCGATGCCCTGCACCAGGGTGCCGCTGATCTTGTAGGTCTTGCCCGAAGACGTCACCTCGCCGGCGTCGAACGCCTTGAGGGAGATGTCGCGGCGGATCAGCTTCTCCTTGAACACCTCCAGGCCGGCCTGGGCGCGCTCCTCGGCGTCGGAGGTGATGACGATGCCCTCCTCGCCCGACCACTCGATGCCGGTGTTGGTGCCGCGGAAGTCGTAGCGCTGCGACAGCTCCTTAGCCGCTTGGTTGAGGGCGTTGTCGACCTCTTGACGGTCGACCTTGCTCACCACGTCGAACGATGAATCAGCCATGCGGGCCAGCCTAGTCCGCCACTGGGACGCATTCGGTCGGGACCCGCGAGATCTGCCTGACCTGCCGGTTTGCGTCGAACCGGCTAATTGGTTGTATTCTTCTCGGCGGTGTTCTTACGCTGGATATCCGGCGCGAGAGCGTCACGGCAGATTGCCCGAGCGGCCAATGGGAGCGGACTGTAAATCCGTCGCGAAAGCTACGCAGGTTCGAATCCTGCATCTGCCACAAGCGTGGTCGACATCGGCGAGAGCGCTCATCAGCAGGCCTTCTGACCTGCGATTTGGTGAGCGCACGAGTCGGTGTGTAACCTCGTTAAGGCTCTCGAGCCGCCCGGAGACGGGCGGATCGGGCACGCCCCCTTAGCTCAGTCGGCAGAGCGTTTCCATGGTAAGGAAAAGGTCGACGGTTCGATTCCGTCAGGGGGCTCGCTGGACGCAAGTCCAACGGGGCGGTGTAGCTCAGCTGGTTAGAGCGCACGACTCATAATCGTGAGGTCGAGGGATCGAGCCCCTCCACCGCTACACATCGGGTCCGGTAACGGAGCCGAGCGAAAGGGTCGCCGTCCCGCTGGGAAACGTCGATCGCGACCACGTACCACCCGAAAGAAGGCAATCAAGTGGCCTCCTCCACAGATGTTCGCCCCAAGATCACCTTGGCGTGCGAGGTGTGCAAGCACCGCAACTACATCACCAAGAAGAACCGTCGCAACGATCCCGATCGTCTCGAGATCAAGAAGTTCTGCCCGAACTGCGGCAAGCATCAGGCACATAAGGAATCGCGCTGACGACTCCGTGACGCGGAGTTGCGCTGACGGCTCCTCGCAGGGAGAGCCGGAGCGATTCGGACGTCGGTGACCCCGACGCACAAGAGATGAACGGGCCGCCTCGACGAGGTGGTCCGTTTTCTTTGTCAGAGATTTGTTGAGGTGGTAGCGATGACCCAGGTGGCACAGAGAGATCTCGAGGAGCGGATGGACTCGTTGAAGACCGATGCGAAGCTGACTCCCGAGGAGATCGCCGAGCACACCAAGACGCTCGTCGGATTCAACTACACCGTCGACGACTACTACGAGATCGGTCGCGAGGAGATCCGCAAACACGCTCTTGCCGTGCAGGACGCTCACCCGACGCACTGGGACGAGGCGGCTGCCCGCGCGATGGGCCACGATTGCCTGATCGCCGCGCCGACCTATGTGTCGGTGCTCGGCATCATCGCGCAGCGCCGGCTGTTCGAGGACGTCATCACCGGATACGACCTCTGGCAGATCATGCAGACCGACCAGCGACTGATCTACCACCAGCCGATGAAGGTCGGCGACCAGTTGGTGTGCGACGTCTCGCTGGACTCGTTCCGGCATGTGACGAGCCCCGAGATGATCGACCTGATGGTCACCAAGAACGTCATCTGGAACCAGCACGACGAACCGGTGATGACCACCTACACGTCGCTGGCCGCGCGGCCCGGCATGGAGATCGCGCCGGAGCTGACCGAGTCGCTCGACCACGTGATGATGAAGGTCGACAAGACCGGTCACGCGGGCCGGACGGTGGAGCCGGAACCGGGTCGCTACGAACTGCCCGACCCGACGCAGTCGCCCGGTGCGTTCGCGTCGATCGACTTCGACACGCTGACCGTCGGCCAGGAACTCCCGGCCAAGCGGTTCCTGCTCACGCGGGGCAACCTGACCAACTATGCGGGTGTCGCGGGCGACCCCAACCCCATCCACTTCTCCGATCACCTGGTGAAGGCCGCAGGCATGGAGGGTGTGGTGGCGCACGGCATGCAGACGATGGGTCTCGGTGCCACCTTCATCTCCGAGTTCATCGGCGATCCCGCGGCGTTCTGCGAGTACAACGTCCGCTTCACCAGCCCGGTGTACGTGCCGGCCGACGACAGCGCCGCGGTCGACTTCACCGGCAAGGTCAAGTCGCTGGACCCCGAGACCCGTCAGGGTGTCATCGCCATCGTCGCCAAGCAGGGTGACCGCAAGATCTTCGGCCGCGCGCAGGCCAAGATCCAGTTCAACTGACCCACACACGAAACTGGGCCTGATCTGCTTGGGGTGACAAGCGGATCAGGCCCAGATCTGTCGTGACTGGGGGTCTGTCATCGAGCGGTGCAGGTCCACCGTGCGACGTAGCCGGCAGAGCCCAGTCGGTTCAGCGCGGCGCGCTCGGCGGTGTAGCGGGACGGGTAGCCCCGCGCCCATGCCCAGCGGCTCTTGCTGTTGGTGTAGGCGATGGCGCCGCAGGAGTTCACGAACGAGAACTGCCCACAGTGCGAGCCGCACAGTGCCTTCGCCCGGTTGATGGCGGACTGCGCGGTCGGGTAGTTGTAGGCCGTGGCGGTCCGACCGTTGTTGTCGAAGGCGATGGCGCCCCAGTAGTCGCGAGCTGCGTCTGCGGGACCCGCGGCCGAGAGGGCTGTGCCTCCGGCCGCCAATGAAGCGGCAATTCCGATGGATGCGATGAATTTCTTGTTCATGCGACTAAAGGTAAGCCGCCTGGTAGGCCTGCCGGAAGATGTGGTATGTCGATCGAATTACGTGGGCGACAACTCGGTCCGACGGACCGGTTTTGGGTTCGGCTCCCTTCGTGCTCTACACTGAAGTGTCAGGTTGACTCTTGACTTGCGCGCTGCCCATAGGGTGGCGCGTTGGTTGTGTTAGGAGCCGATCGACGGTGATCACCCCGGTGGTCACAAAGGGGCGTAGCTCAACTGGCAGAGCAGCGGTCTCCAAAACCGCAGGTTGCAGGTTCAAGTCCTGTCGCCCCTGCCCTGGTGAAGGGCACACGTTGACGAGAGGACCTCGAAGTTGAGCAAGCGAGACCGGGCTTCGGCCGCCAAAGACGCCGCGAAGGAATCCGCCGCGGCCGAATCGGCTGCGGAGGAGCTCGACGGTCGCGACGAAGCCGCGGACGACGTCGAAGCATCGGATGACACCACGTCGTCCGAGGAAACGACGACGAAGGATCTGCGGCCGTCCGGCAAGCGCTCGGCTCGGGGTCGTCGGTCGGCGGGTGCATCCGACACCGACGGAGACGCGGACGCCGATGGTGGTTCCGCGGTCGCCGTCAAGGAACGCAAGAAGAAGAAGGTGTCTGCCGAGGAGAGCCGGAATCCGTTCACACGGATCTGGGTGTTCCTCACGCAGGTCGTCACAGAGCTGAAGAAGGTCATCTGGCCGACTCGTCGGGAGATGATCACCTACACGATCGTCGTGTTGGTCTTCGTGATCATCATGACGGCGTTCATCGCCGGCATCGACATCCTCTTCGCCAAGGGCGTCCTCTGGTTGTTCGGCTGATCCACGCAAGTGGGTGTGCCGGTCGACCACGACGACCGCAAACGTAGGAATACAAAGGAGCGTGGGCGCAGTGAGCACCCCGGAGAACGAGAACGTTTCGGCAGCGCAGGACAGCGCGGTCGATGTCGTCGATGCCGACGTCGTTGAAGACGCCGTGGCGACCGTGGACGAGACCGACGATCCGGGTGTCGAGGCCCAGGCAGAGGCCGCTGAGGACGAGGCGGACGCCGTCGAGGGTGGCGAGGCCGCTGTCGAGAAGGCCGACGAAGCCGCCGAGGCTGTTGCCGAAGAAGCTGCTGCCGAGCCCGCTGTCGAAGAGGAGCTCGACCCGGTCGAAGAACTCCGCAAGCAGCTGCGTCGCGCGCCGGGCGACTGGTATGTGATCCACAGTTACGCCGGGTACGAGAACAAGGTGAAGGCCAACCTCGAGACCCGCGTGCAGAACCTCGACGTCGGCGACTACATCTTCCAGGTCGAGGTCCCGACCGAAGAGGTCACCGAGATCAAGAACGGCCAGCCCAAGAAGGTCAACCGCAAGGTGCTGCCCGGCTACATCCTGGTGCGCATGGATCTCAACGACGAGTCGTGGGGCGCCGTGCGCAACACCCCGGGTGTCACCGGGTTCGTCGGCATGAACTCGAAGCCGTCGCCGCTGAGCCTCAACGAGGTGCTGCAGTTCCTGATGCCGCGCACCGAGGCGAAGAAGCCGGCTGCGTCGAAGGGTGCCGCAGCCGAGGGTGTGGAGGCCGCGGCCGCCGCAGCCACTGCGACCATCGAGGTCGACTTCGAGGTCGGCGAGTCGGTCACCGTCATGGACGGCCCGTTCGCGACCCTGCCCGCGTCGATCTCCGAGGTCAACGCCGAGCAGCGCAAGGTCAAGGTGCTCGTGTCGATCTTCGGTCGCGAGACCCCGGTCGAGCTGGCGTTCAACCAGGTCGAGAAGATTTAAACGGCGCCCTTCGAGGCCCGTCGCCAGCGCTCCTCGCACCTCAGGGAGCGGAAGCGGGCGCTGACATAAGAACTTCCACGCCTCCAGCGGACGTGGATTTGCAAGAAACAAACAAGGAACAAGGATGCCTCCCAAGAAGAAGAAGCTCGCCGGGATCATCAAGCTCCAGATCCAGGCAGGCGCGGCCAACCCGGCCCCGCCCGTGGGTCCGGCGCTCGGTCAGCACGGCGTGAACATCATGGAATTCTGCAAGGCGTACAACGCCGCGACCGAGTCGCAGCGTGGCAACGTCGTGCCGGTGGAGATCTTCGTGTACGAAGATCGCTCGTTCGACTTCAAGTTGAAGACCCCGCCGGCCGCGAAGCTGCTGCTGAAGGCTGCCGGTCTGCAGAAGGGCTCGGGCGAGCCCCACGTCAAGAAGGTCGGCAAGGTGTCGATGGACCAGGTCCGCGAGATCGCCAAGACCAAGGCCGAAGACCTCAATGCCAACGACATCGATCAGGCCGCGAAGATCATCGCCGGTACTGCTCGGTCGATGGGTATCACCGTCGAAGGCTGATCTACCAGCGCAACCAAGTGGGAGGGCCGGCTCGGCCCACTAACCACGAACTCGTCAAGCAACACGGAGAAAGAACAGAGCAATGAGCAAGAACAGCAAGGCCTACAAGGCCGCGGCCGAGAAGGTCGACAAGTCCAAGCTCTACAGCCCGCTGGAGGCTGCTGAGCTGGCCAAGGACACCTCGTCGACGAAGACCGATTCGACCGTTGAGGTCGCGATCCGGCTGGGCGTCGACCCCCGCAAGGCAGACCAGATGGTTCGAGGCACCGTCAACCTGCCGCACGGAACCGGTAAGACCGCCCGCGTCATCGTCTTCGCGGCCGGCGACAAGGCCGCCGAGGCCACCGCCGCCGGTGCCGACGAGGTCGGTGCCGAGGACCTGATCGAGAAGATCCAGGGCGGCTGGCTGGACTTCGACGCCGCGATCGCCACCCCGGACCAGATGGCCAAGGTCGGTCGTATCGCGCGTGTCCTGGGCCCGCGTGGTCTGATGCCGAACCCGAAGACGGGCACCGTCACCACCGACGTGACCAAGGCCGTCAACGACATCAAGGGCGGCAAGATCAACTTCCGCGTCGACAAGGCAGCCAACCTGCATTTCGTCATCGGTAAGGCGTCGTTCGACGCCACCAAGCTGGCCGAGAACTACGGCGCGGCCTTCGACGAGATCATGCGCGCCAAGCCATCGGCCGCCAAGGGTCGCTACATCAAGAAGGTGACCGTCTCCACGACGACGGGCCCGGGCATCCCGGTCGACCCGGCAGTCACCCGCAACTTCGCCGAGCCCGCACAGGCCTGAGCGAAACCCGCATCACGAACCCCCGACCGCCGATGGTGGTCGGGGGTTCGTTGTCTCTCTGCGTGAGGTCGGGATCGGCAGCAACCTCCACGCCGCGAGCGCGAACGCGGCCTGGCCGGCGGAGTTGATGCTCTGCTCGATCCACTGCGCGGTCATCGTCTGCTCACCCGACGACATCGGACCGAGAGCGTAGGTGGCGAGCAGGCTGCATGCGAGAAGTGCGACGGTCGGGGTGTCACGTGCACGGCGTGCGTCGCGCCCGAGTGCGACGAACAACGCCGTGACACCGACGATGGCGGCCACCAGGAATCCGTCGGCGATGGACGGTATTGCCACGCCGAGAGCGGCTGCGGCACAGCAAATTACAGCTACGGCTGGGTTGCGCAGACCCCACGCGGTGGCAGCCAACAAGACGAAACCGCAACCCATCAACGGGAACAGCGCGTCGGCGAGGCGGGGGAGGTCGGCGATGTCGGCCGCAGCGAGTAGTTTCCAGGTCGCCTTGCCGGCCGCGATCATGACGGCGGCGACGTACCCGGCGGGTTGGCGGAGGCGGTATGCGGTGAGTGCGGCTGCGACTGCGCCGAGGATCACCGGCACGAAGTCACCGCGGCGGTCGCCCAACTCCCCGGATCAGCGACCCACCCGCCGCCTGCGGCGGCGATCGTGGAGGCGGGAAGAGGGCCGTGGAGCGCGGCGCGGCGACGATGATCCACGAAAAATAGGGGAAGAAACTCGTCCCCTACCCCTGGAGTCCTCCCCGCGAATTTTCTCGCGGACGACTCAACAAGCAGGGGCAGAAAGTAGGGGAAGAACCTTCCCCTACGCGGTGACCTGCGGAAATCTGTACCTGGGAGGCTGGCCAGGTGCATTGTGCACGTGGTCGGGTTGAGGGGTACAGGCATCCGACGGGGTCGCTGTGGGTTCGGGTGGGTCGCGGAATGCCTCGCGCCCGGCGACCACGCTCGCCCGGCCTCCGCGACGCCGACGACGTCAGGGGGCCGCTCAGCCCGCGGTCGGTGCGGTGACGCAGCGCGTTGCGAACGTGATGATCTCGTCGGCGACGTCGTCGCGGATCTCCGGCTCGTTGTGGACTTCGTGACGAAAACCGCTGTAGACGCGGGCGCGGACGTCGGGGTGGCCGGTCGCGATCAGGCGGTTGGCGACGTGATAGGCGCCTTCGCCGTAGTTGGTGACGGGGTCGTCGTCGCCGGCGAGGATGAGGACCGGCAGATCTGGACGCACGCCGGTGTAGAAGCCGTCGCCGTTTGCGGTGTCGTAGAGGTCGATGAAGCCACGGATGAAGCGGACCGACATGGGGGCGCCGAAGTTGTTGAACGGGTCGGTCGCGTGGTCGCGCACGACCTCGGCGTCGCGGGCCACCCAGTCGGTGGGGCCGGCACCCTCGCCGTAACGGGACACGAAACCGTCGAACAGCGCGGCGAGATACTGCTCGCCGACAATGCCTTCGGGGTCCGATTCGGACGCCAACCCGTCGCGGTCGACGAGCGTTTCGATGCCGTGCATCTGCGCGGCGATCCCGCCGAGGATGAGACCGGCGACATGGTCACTGTCGCCGGCGACCAGGCCGCGCGCGATCATCGATCCCCACGAGTGCCCGAAGACGATGTAGGGCAGGTCGGGAAAGCGTTCGCGGACGGCTGCGGCGAGGGTTCGCTCGTCGGCGAGCACCACCTGATCGGCGTCGTCGCCGGCGTCGCCCCAGATGCCCGACGTCATGGCGGTCTTGCCGTGGCCGGCGTGGTCGTCGGCGGCGACCACGAACCCGGCGTCGAGCAGCTTGGTGATGAGCGGCAAATACCGTCGCGAGTGTTCACCCAGACCGTGGATGAGATGGATGATCCCGACGGCCGGCCGGACCGGAACGTAGATCCAGCCGAAGATGGTGTCGCGTCCGTTGTGCGACGTGAATTCGACCTCGTGAAGCGACATCGTTGTCCTCCTCTGACTGGCACTGTCGAGTCACACGCTAACAAGGTCGACGGGTCGGCGGCGGCTGATCGACGTCCCGTCCAGCCGATGAGACAGTAGCCCGATCGGACGAATTCGCCCGCGCCCGGCCGGTTTTGATTGCCCGACGGCTCTGCGGTGGGTACGAAGTACGGGGGGTCCAGAAGCATTCGGCAACCGCACGGTGCGGTGCCGTTCGAAAGGAATCACATACATGAAGCGAATCGTCTCCGGCGCACTCGCAGGCACGGCAGCGGTGGCCCTCTTCGCCGCCCCGGTCGTCGCGCAGGCCGACCCACTCACCGACCTGATCAACGCGCTGAGCGCCGGCTCGTCGAGCGCCCCCGGCCCGCAGGGCGGCCAGCCCGGCAACCCGAGCGCGAACGGCGTCGCATCGATCGTGACCAAGGTGGGCGCGTGGCACGGTCGCAGTGTCGGCCCGGACCAGTTCGACATCAAGCAGTTCCGCCCGGGTGTCACCTGGTCGGCGCGCGACCGGTCGAACGCCGAGGTCAAGGGCGAGAAGTGCCAGATCGAGATCTCCTTCCCCGGGACCGACAGGGCGACGTACAAGACGGCGGTCTGCTCGGGCTGGGTCGGATTCAGTGTCAAGTACCCGGGTCCCGGCACGTACTCGATCAAGGTGAAGGACGTCGTCTCGGGCGCGTCGTCGACCACGACGTTCAAGCTCGTCAACGGGAGCTGACCGCAGCCGAAGTCTGAGGAAGGCGAGGGTGCTGCAGAAGCACCCTCGCCTTTTTCGTCATCGGGACGGCATAGTGATGGTGCACCGACACAGGAGGCGTTGTGGCCGCATCTGCACCGAGAGTCCTCGTCACCGGCGCTACCGGTTTCATCGCGGGCTACACCGTCGCCGACCTCCTCGCACACGGCTACAAGGTTCGGGGCACGGTCCGCAACACCCTGACGTCCGACGTCGCACATCTGCACGCGATCGCCGAGAAGGCGGGTGGCGACCTCGAATTCGTGTCGGCGGATCTCGGGTTCGACGCCGGCTGGGGCGAGGCCGTCGATGGATGTGACGCGGTGCTGCACATGGCTTCTCCGGTACCCGCGTCGGTGCCGAAGGACGCGGACGAGATCGTCGGTCCCGCCGTCGACGGGACGATGCGTGTTCTGCGTGCCGCGTCGGGTTCGGTGCGTCGCGTGGTGATGACATCGTCGGCCGATGCCGTCGTGCATGGTGCCGATCACGGCGACCGCCTGCACACCGAGGCGGACTGGTCCGACCCTGCCCTCTGCGCGCCGTACCCGAAGAGCAAGACCCTGGCCGAACGCGCTGCGTGGGATTTCGCGTCGACCAACGGCGTCGAACTCGTGGTGGTGAACCCCGGAACCGTCGTCGGCCCGTTGCAACATCCCGGCCGGCCGACGTCCATGGAGCCCATCAGAATGATGCTGTCCCATGAGATCCCGGCGGTACCGCGGCTCGGGTTTGCCCTGGTCGACGTCCGCGACGTCGCCACTGCGCATCGGCTTGCGCTGGAAACTCCTGCGGCAGCGGGCAATCGGTACCTCGTCGCCGACGACTGGATGTGGATGGGTGAGATGGCACAGGTGTTGCGCGGCGAGTTCGGTCCGCTCGGATACCGTGTGCCGACGCGACCGCTTCCGTACGCGTTGATGTGGTTGGTCGCGCGATTCGACAAGACCGTGCGCCTCGGCCTCACCTACTACGGCATGTCGATGCGTCTCGACGCCGCGAAAGCGCAGCGGGAACTCGGATGGACGGCCCGTCCGGTCGGCGCGAGTCTCGTCGAGGCCGGTCACAGCCTGATCGATCTGGGGGTCGTGACGCGCTGATTCGGTGAAGGTTGAGTGTCCACCTGGGAGTTCGGCCGACAGCGACCGCACAAATCGGCTATGACAGAAGGGGAGCACTACCCAACCGACAATCCGACTCAGGCGGTGAATGGATGGAAGCCCGACCAACCAAGCTGGCAATCATCGGTGCGGGAGCAGTGGGAACCGCAGTCGCGTACGCGTCGCTCATCAGGGGCGTGGCGCGGACCATCGCGCTGATGGACATCAACACCCCGAAGGTGACGGCCGAGGTGCTCGACATGTCGCACGGCCTCGAGTTCGTGCCGCGTGCCGACATCATCGGCGACGACGACGTGTCCGTCTGCGCCGACGCCGACGTGGTGGTGTTCACTGCAGGCGCCAAGCAGAAGCCCGGCCAGTCGCGACTTGAATTGGCCGAGGCCACAATCGGTTTGACGAAGGCGATCATGCCGGGCGTTCTCGATGTGGCGCCCAATGCGGTCTACATCATGGTCACCAATCCCGTCGACATCGTGACCTATGCGGCGCTCAAGATCAGTGGACTGCCGAACAATCAGGTGTTCGGGTCGGGCACAGTGCTCGACTCGTCGCGCCTGCGGTTCCTGATCGCGCAACACTGCGACGTCGCGGTGCAGAATGTGCACGCCTACATCGTCGGTGAACATGGTGACAGCGAGATCCCGCTCTGGAGTTCGGCGAGTATCGGTGGTGTGCCGCTGCTCGACTGGAAGCCGCTGCCTGGCGGGCAGGCGATCGACGTCGCGGCGCGCGAACGCATCCACCACGAGGTGGTGCACTCGGCCTACAAGATCATCGAGGGCAAGGGCGCCACCAACTACGCGATCGGCTTGGCCGCCACCCGCATCGTCGAAGCCGTGCTCAACAACGAGCATCGTGTGCTCCCGGTGTCGACCGTCGCCAAGGGCTATGAGGGACTCGACGACGTGTGTCTGTCGCTGCCGACCATCGTCGACCGTGCCGGTGCGGAAACCCGCCTCGAGATGCCGATGTCGGACGAGGAACGTGGTGGCCTCATGAAGTCGGCGGCAACATTGCGCGAGATGCAGGACAAGTTCGGGTTGTAGCGTCATCTGAACGAATGGTCGCCCCGGGGTTCGTGTGTCTCGGGACACCGGTCACGGACTTCACCGTCGACAACGACCTGTACAACGCGAACTCGGACAGCGACCGAGACGGCGACGGGATCGCCTGCGAAAAGCACTGATCCGGTGGCGCCTTGACGACACGCGTCGGGTGGGAGTCGGGGGATCTTGGGGGGATACCCCTATTCCATGTCGGCTCGTGACGCGGCACGATCGTAGGCATGTTCACTTCCCTGGCGCGTTGGGCAGTACGGAATCGTTGGTCGGTGGTGGGTGCGTGGGTGATTGCGCTCTTCGCCTGTATCGCCCTGGCGGGTGCGTTCGGAGGAGAGTCGATCACCGACTTCGCCGACGACAATCGCACCGAGTCGGGACGCGCGCTGGAGACGCTCAACGCTGCGGGTGGTGGGTCGGCCGCGGACGAGTCGAAGGTGGTGTTCGCGACCGACGCGTCGGTGCAGGGTGGTGTCAACAACCCGGCGGTCCGCGCCGAGGTGAACGCCCTGCGTGATCGGATCACCGCAATCGACCCGAATTCCCGTATGGCCGACCTGTATTCGCCGGTGCCGTCGCGCGATGTGGCCTTCTCGCCCGACGGGACGGTCGCATATACGACGCTGACCCTGCCCGCCGACAACGACAGCGTGCGGCAGAAGGTTGTCGACGAGATCAAGGCGTCCGCCGAGGAGTTCGACGCTCCCGGTACCCGGGTGTCGTTCGCGAGTGACTGGTTCGCCGACCAGGCGCCCGCCGGTCTCGGTGAGGCGATAGGTATCGGACTGGCGATGATCATCCTGCTCATCGCATTCGGCACACTCGTCGCGGCCGGTCTGCCGTTGCTGACCGCGTTGTTCGGCGTGGGCGTCGGGGCGTCGGTGCTGCTGTTGCTCCAGAACGTCGTCGACACCCCGAATTTCGCGGTGTCGTTGACCGCGATGCTCGGGATCGGCGTCGGCATCGACTACGCGCTGCTGATCCTGACGCGGTTCCGTGCCTCGCTGGCCGACGGCGTCGACGTGCCCGATGCCGTCGAGGCCGCGATGATCACCGCCGGGCGCTCGGTGGCGTTCGCCGGCGCGACGGTGACGATCGCGATCGCCGGTCTGTTGACGCAGGGCGGAGTGATCGGGCCGACGATGACGCTGGCCGGATGCGCGGGTGTGCTCTCGGTGATGCTGGCCGCGCTCACGCTGTTGCCGGCATTGCTCGCGATCATCGGCCGACGCGTGGATCGGCTCAAGGTGCCAGGCGTGCGGAGTCGGCCGGGCACCGATGGCGCGATCGCCACGCGGTGGAGCCGGATCGTGCAGTTGCACCCGTGGGCCGGGGTCCTGGTGGCCTTGGCGATCCTGATCGTGTTGTCGATCCCGGTGCTGGATCTGCGTCTCGGCTTCGGCGACGCGGGCAACCGTCCGACGTCGGACACCACGCGCGTGGCCTACGACGACCTGGCCCGCGGGTTCGGCGACGGCACCAACGGTCCGATCTTCGTGGTGACCGAGCTGCCCGACGGGCAGGCCGATGCGGCGCGGTTGGGTGCGCTCGGAACGTCGCTGCGCGGCACCGACGGTGTGGCGTCGGTGAGCCCGCCGATCGAGTTGGGACGGGTGGATGGTCAGCCCGTCGCGATGCTGATCGTGACGCCGACGACCGGGCCGCAAGAGCAAGAGACGCTCGACCTGGTGCATCACATACGCGACACCGTGGCGCCCGCGTCGGGGCTACCGGTGGAGCTGACCGGGGTGTCGGTGGGTGGCAGTGACTTCTCCGAGCTGACGCTGAGTCGTCTGCCGCTGATGATCGCGGTGGTCTTGGCGTGCTCGTTCATCTTGCTGGCGTTGGCATTCCGGTCGATCGTCATCCCGGTGAAGGCGATCATCATGAATCTGTTGTCGCTGGGAGCGGCGTTCGGCGTGATCGTGGCGGTGTTCCAGTGGGGCTGGGGGATGGAGCTCATCGGTGTCGGCAAGGTCGGGCCGACGGAGGCCTGGGTGCCGATCGTCCTGTTCGCCGTGGCCTTTGGGCTTGCGATGGACTACGAGGTGTTCCTGGTATCCCGTATCCGAGAGCGCTATCTGGCATCCGGCGACGCGACGACGTCGGTGACGGAGGGTCTCGCGTCCACGGCCCGCGTGATCACCGCGGCCGCAGCGATCATGGTGTGTGTCTTCGCGAGCTTCGTCTTCTTCGACGACCGCGGACTCAAAGCCATGGGCCTGGGCCTGGCCACCGCGGTGTTCATCGACGCGACCGTGGTGCGCATGCTGCTCGTGCCCGCGACGATGGAGATCCTCGGACGCAACAACTGGTACTGGCCGAGCTGGTTGCGCTGGGTGCCGTCGTTGGACGGGGTGCATGGGACCGAGGGTGCGGCTGCGGAGGCGCGTCAGCCGGTAAATGTGGCGCGTCGCTGATCTCCGCCCCGGACTTCGGCCCCTCCTGAAATCCGCCCCAGATTCCCACCCTCGGCAGAGCATTCATCGACATATCGTCGACGGGCCATTAGCCGAGGGTGGAAATCGGGGACAGGTGTGTGGGGCGGATTTCCGGAGAACTGGGCGGACGCGGGGTCTCGTCGTCGGGAGGGAACCGAATCGGGCTGCGCATAGTCTGACTTATATGCGCGACGACAAGCTGCTGACCCGAATCTCCGCCCTGTTGCGTCAGGCCGAGAACACCGACAACGAGCATGAGGCGGAGACGTTCATGCAGGCGGCCCAGCGTCTGGCCACCGCGTCGTCGATCGATCTGGCGGTTGCCCGTGCGCACGACCCGGCGGCGCGGACCAAGACGATCCCGATCTCCCGGCAGGTGGTGCTCGGTGAACCCGGCAAGCGTGGGCTGCGCACGTACGTGCAGCTGTTCGTGGCGATCGCGCGGGCCAACGACGTGACGGTCGACGTCGCACACAACTCGACCTACGTGCTGGCCTATGGATACGAACTCGACATCGATGCGTGCGAGACGCTGTACACGTCGCTGATCGTGCAGATGGTCGCGGCCAGCGACGCCTACCTGCGGTCGGGTGCCTACAAGGGCGAGACCTTCGCCCGCGTCGTGACCAAGGGCAATGGCTGGCGGGCGCGACGGGTCGTCGAGGAGAAGCCGTTGTCGCCGATCACCGCTCGGCTGAACTTCCAGTCGGCGTTCGCCGAGCGGATCGGCCGTCGGCTGTCGGAGGCGCGGGACGCGGCACGCGCGGAGGCGATCGAGGCCGAACGCGACTCGGCTCAGCCGACGCTGTCGACGGCGGTCGCGTTGCGCAACAAGGAGATCGAGGTCAGCGACTTCTACCGGACCGAATCGAAGGCGCGCGGGACGTGGCGACCGTCGAGTGCGTCGGCCGGATACTCGGAGGCTGCACGTCGTGCCGGAGACAAGGCGGGTCGTCGGGCCAAACTCGGACCCGACCGCGAATTCGGGGCGCCGCGAGGGGCATTGGAGGCGTGACGACCGCCATCGCCGACGATCAGATCTTCGGCTGGTACCAGCGCGCCGACTCGGTACGGGCCATCGGCTTCGGTGCGCCGACGTACTTACGGGTCCAGCGCCCGATGGTGCCCTCGTCCGTAACGAAGGCGTGCACCACCAGCGCGGTGACCACCAGGATGCAGCCGAAGAAGAACAGCCAGCTGATCGCGATGAACACGACGCCGAGGGTGCCGTAGTGCTGGGTGGTGTTCTCCACGATGCGGGGGAGCGCAATCCGACTGCCGACCAGATAGGCGGTCACCAGTGCGCCGGTGACGGCTCCGTTCACGATGAGCAACCGCATCGGAACCTGCGTCGAGACCAACAATCGCGGGATGAGTGTCCACGTGATCGTCCAGATGATGAACGTCACCGCGATGACCAGGATGATCCCGAGGACACCACTGTCGTCGATGTGGATGTTGAAGATGGTGTTGGTCTTCAGGTCGGTGGCAAAGCCCTGGAAGATGACTGCCACCGGAATGCTGAAGATGACCACCACCCAGCGCCACCAGCCGCTCAACGGCAGCTTGGTGACCTGCCAGATCGAGACGTACATGCGTCCGAGCGCGCGCGCCAGCGAGGTGGCGCCCGCGATGCACATCAGTGCGCCGATGAACCCGAAGGTGCCGACGGTGGCGTCGTTGCTCGACGACACGAAATCGACGTGCTCGGAATGCATGCCCAACGACTTGAGAGCCTCGTCGAGGTACGAACTGCCCGGCAGCGTGGTCATGAGGATGACGATGGGCAGGATGCCGGTGAAGGCCTGCGCGGCCAGGGTCATGGCCCGGTCGGTGATGTTGCCGCGGATGATGTCGGTGATGATGCGCATCAGCAACGTCCCGCCGGGCATCACCTGAACAAACTCGTACACCTTGATCGCGAAGGCCTGACCACGGGCGATCCACGTTTGCAACAGTGCGCGGAGTGCGGCGAAGCGGCGCTCGTCCAAAGGCGATCGGGTGTCGTCGGAGGACGTCTCCTCGGTCTTCGACGCATCCCGGTCGTCGGTCGACGGGTTGGCCTCAGCGGGCATCGTGACTCCAATCGCGCGATGGCAGGAAACTATCATCGCCGACGAACCCGACGGTCTGAGGCAGGGTAGGTCTGGTGGCGCCCAGAGATTCGTTGCGTAGCCGGTTCTATACCGCGGAGCGGCTGGTGCTCAACATGTTCGATCGCGCCGGACCGACGCGGACCGTGCAGATCGCCGGCACCGAGCTCACGCTCCCCGTCGAGGCGCGTTTCGCGTCGATCGATTCGGTGCGGGATCACGTCCGGGAGGTATTGGCGATGCCTGCCGTGCAGGACCGGTTCCCGCGCGCGGCGGTGCAGGTGTCGGTTCGCGCCCGACGCGGCTTTCGCCTAGCGCACTACGAGCCCGAGAGTGCCACGATCGCCATCCCGGAATCACGTGAAGGACGTTGGGCGATGCGCGAACTCGTTGCGCTGCACGAGATCGCGCATCATCTCGACGACTCCGGTGGGCCCGCGCATGGTCCGGGGTTCGCGAACACGCTCATCGACCTCGCGGGTATCGTGCTGGGCCCGGAGGTGGCATTCGTGTATCGGGTGGTGCTCGCGGATTCGGGTTTGTGAGCATTCGATCTGCCGGCTAGGTGGGGCCTCCGAGCCAACCCGCTGCCTGAGGTGCGAGCCTCCGAGCCAACCCGCTGCCTGAGGTGCGAGCTTGCGAGCCTCGAAGGCCTGGCGACCGTTTCTATCTGGTCACCCAATTGTCTTGTGTCACCAGGCCCTTCGAGGCTCGTCGCTAGCGCTCCTCGCACCTCAGGGAGCGGCAAGGACCGGGGAGCGGTGGAGGGCTCAGTCGATGCCGTCGCCGCCAAGCAGCGGAAGGCGAGTGGCGGCTCGCTGTCAGTCGATGCCGTCGCCGCCCAAGAACGTCAGGTAGCTCGGGTGTTCGGGGTCGAGCACGAGGCGCTGACGCCGACCGCGCGCTTTGATGAGGTCGGGGACGACGGTGAGGTAGCGGGGGAAGCTGGCCGCGTAGACGTCGACGCGGAGTCGGTGTCCGGGTTCGAGGACGGCGTCGGTCGGGACGAGGTCGACGTCGATGCGCACCGGTTCGTCGGCCGGGACGGGCAGCTTGCGCTTGCGGGACAGGAAGTGGTGGGCGCGCAGCAGGTGTCCGTCGTCGGAGTAGGTGGACATGCTCTTGTCGAGCGCCCGGTTGGACGACGACAGCGCGCCGTTGGTGAGGACCGTGGAGGTGCCGTCGGGGGCGACGTCGTTGACGGTGACGGCCCAGATCGCCTCGTGCGCGGTGGTGGCGACGTTGAGGCGCAGGTTCATCGCGCCGCTGATCGGGGTGGATTCGGTGACCGGTGCGCTGGTGAACGAGAGCGCGCCGCCCTCCTGGTATCGGGCGTCGCGGCTGTAGGAGTTGCCGAGCGCGATGGTCGCACCGGCCGTCACCTGCGACATGTCGCGCGACCGCAGGCCGCGGACGTCGGGGTGGATGTGCAGCGACGAGACGTCGGCGTTGGGGGTCAGGCTCAGTGAACCGTCGTGCACGGCGTGGTCGGCGGTGGCCGACGATTCGTCGACCAGGTAGAGGCGGTGGGTGCGCACGCCGGCGCGCGGGAAACTCGGTCCCGACGTCCACGCGCCGCCTTGCTGCAGCATGGTCACCGGGCCGTAGTACTCGACACCGTTGCGCTGGTTCTTGAGCCAGCGGTCGAACCAGGCGCGCTCGAGGACGTCGAGCCGCGGTGGTGCGAACTGGCCGCCGTACCCCGATCCGACGTCGAAGTGGTAGCCGTCGCCGACCACCATCTGCTTGCGGCCGGGTTCCATGTCGAGCCGCTCGTAGACGCCGGTGGCGCTGCGGCCGAAGAGGTCGTGCCATGCGCCGACGGTGAAGGTCGGGACCTCGATGCGATCAACCTTGGGGTCGCGTTCGTCGAAGTAGGGGTCGTCGAAGATGCGGTCGTCGCGGGCGGTGAGGAAGCCCCACAGCAGCGAACCGATCTCTGTCGCAGGCGATTTCACGCGATCGCGGGCCCAGCGCAGGGTGTCGCCGCGCACCAGGTCGCGGACAACGCAGGCCGGGTTGGGTACCCACTTGAGCAGGTTCACCACCGAAAGCCAGGCCGGGATGAAGGCCGACGGCATACCGCCGGTGATGTAGATGTCGCGGACGATGTCGTCGCAGCCTTCCACCGCGAACACCGCCTTGAGGCCCTTCGGCTGCTTGTCGGCGGCCTGCAGCGAGTTGATCGCCGAGTACGACCATCCGGCGAGGCCGACCGCCCCGTCGCACCAGTCCTGCGCGGTCACCCAGTCGATGATCTCGACCGAGTCCTGCTGCTCGCGCGCGCCGAGGATCTGCCACTTGCCGTGACTGGCGCCGGTGCCACGGACGTCGACGATGATCTGCACGTACCCGCTGCGGACCAGGTTGCGGTTGATGCCGAATACGTCGAAGACTCCGCCCGCGAGGGTCTGGGTGAGGGTCGTCAGCCCTTCGAGGGCGGTGCCCTTGGCGTCGATCGAGCGCGACGCCGAGTGCAGTGCCTTGCCGAGGACCGGGGCGTGCAGCGTCTGGTCGAGGAAGTCGATCGCGGCCCGGTTGTACGGGTTGATGTTGACGATGGCGGGGTAGGGGGTGAGCACGGTCTGACCGAAGCGGTTCGCCGGCCGGATCACCGTGGCACGCAGAGTGATGCCGTCGCTCATCTCGATCGAGACGTCGCGGTCGATGACGACGCGGGGATACAGCTGCGCGCCGTCGACCTGCTCGCGCCAGCGGATGGCATCCGCGCCGCCGGTCGGGTCGCCGAGTGGCAGCGCTCCGAAGTGGGGGGTCGCAGTTGTGCGGCCGGGCTGCGGTTGTTCGGTACCTCGCAGAGCGCGCTTGAGTCCGGTGGTGTCCAGCTGGTACGTCATGGTGCATCACCTGCCTGGGGAGCCGATGCGGCACCGAATCGCGGTGCCCACCGACACCCCGCCGTGTCGGTGACGGGTTGGCCACGAGACGCGAATTACACTGTGTCTTAGGTCACTCCGTCGTTCGCTGAAGAATAACTCAACTTACATATCGGATAGCTAACCGGGTGGCTACTTTTTTGGTCATGCGCACGTAACATGAGGTCAGGCGGCTGTTGGGCTGCGAAAACCATCCGAATGGATAGGTGCGCATCGCCGATTTGGAGCGTCGAGCCCTGGTGGCGTAACCTCTCTGCCGATGTGATGCACAACCGTGCGTCGTATCGGTTCAACCAGAGACCGTTGGTCACCGGACTTGTCCGGCCGAAGGTGCGCGATGTCGCCGGCCCACGCAGGATGAACGAGACGTAGTGCGTGCTGCAAAGTGCGCGAGAACTCTGCGCCCCGTGCCTCCTGTGCCCGGGGCCGTTTGTCGTTTCGCCCCTCGGAAGTCATGACCTGGTTGGTTGAGCCCGACCAACTCTAATGACGAGGAGAGGAGGCGAAGTATGGCCAAGTCCGAAAAGGTCACCGCAGTTGCGGAGATCACCGAGCAGTTCAAGGGATCCACGGCGACGGTCGTCACGGAGTACCGTGGCCTGTCCGTCACCCAGATCACCGAGCTGCGTCGTTCCCTCGGTGAGGGTGCAACCTACTCCGTCGCCAAGAACACCCTGGTGAAGCGTGCCGCAGCCGATGCGGGCGTGGAGGGACTCGACGAGCTGTTCAGCGGTCCGACCGCGATCGCCTTCATCGAAGGTGAGCCGGTTGTCGCTGCAAAGGCGATCAAGACGTTCGCCAAGAACAACAAGTCGCTGGTCATCAAGGGCGGATACATGGACGGCAAGCCGCTGTCCGTGGCGGAGATCGAGAAGATCGCCGACCTTGAGACCCGTGAGGTGCTGTTGGCCAAGCTCGCCGGTGCCATGAAGGGCAACTTGGCAAAGGCTGCCGGTCTGTTCAATCAGCCGGCTTCGCAGGTGGCGCGCCTGGCCGCGGCCCTGCAGGAGAAGAAAACCGAAGCCGGCGAATAACCCGCCGCATCACAACCGATCCCCGCGCTCCGTACGGGGATGAACCACCCCCGTACGGGGATTACAGGAAGGACGCCAACCATGGCGAAGCTCACCGCTGACGAGCTCATCGATCAGTTCAAGGAACTGACCCTGCTGGAGCTCAGCGATTTCGTGAAGAAGTTCGAAGAGGTCTTCGAGGTCACCGCGGCCGCTCCGGTCGCCGTTGCCGCTGCCGGTGCTCCGGCCGCTGGTGGTGCCGCCGAGGCTGCTGCCGAGCAGGACGAGTTCGACGTCGTCCTCGAGGCTGCCGGCGACAAGAAGATCCAGGTCATCAAGGTCGTCCGCGAGGTCGTCTCCGGACTGGGCCTGAAGGAAGCCAAGGACCTCGTCGAGGGTGCTCCGAAGGCTCTCCTGGAGAAGGTCGACAAGGACGCCGCCGAGGCTGCCAAGGCCAAGCTCGAAGAGGCCGGCGCCAAGGTCTCCGTCAAGTGATCTGAGCGCTTCGGCGCTTGCACTCACGAACCCGGGACAGCATGACTGTCCCGGGTTCGTTGCTGTTTGGGCTCCGAAGATCTCGGTAAACAATCCCGCTGACCTGCGGAAATGAGCCGGCGTCGTGCCCGCAAAATCTAGGGGAAGAACTTCTTCCCCGGGGTTCGTAGTCGTCCGCGAGAAAATTCTGGGGGAGGACTCCAAGGGTGGGGGAAGAAGTTTCTTCCCCTAGTTTTGTGGCGCCGGTTCGCGCCGCCGACGAGAATGCCGCCGCTGCGCACTCATGGCAACCACGTGGTCGGCCGGCCATTGATCCGTTTGAAGTTGAGCCCGGCTTCCGGGCTCAACTTCAAACGGATCGCACTTCCACCTCGTCGCCGCGCCTACCGGGTGCGCGGAAGCGCCGACCGACAGTCCGACTACTATCTGCGCGTGCCTGCTGTGTTCACCGGTGCCCACAAGCGCCTCAACATCATTGGTGCCGTGGTGCTGGTGCTGGGCGTGGCACGGGTGTTCGCCCAGCCGTGGCTGTTCCACGTCGGGCCGATCAAGTACTGGGGTCCGCCGGTGGATTTCCAGGTCTACCGGTACGGCGGTGGGTTCCTGGTGGACGGCACGCACCTCTACGACGGCAACGTGCCGACGATCAACGACGGCCAGATCCTTCCGTTCACCTATCCGCCGTTCTCGGCGCTCGTCTTCGCGCCGCTGAGCTGGTTGCCGGTCCGGGTGGGTGCGGTCATCATGGCGATCGCCGGATGCCTGGTGGTGTGGTGGCTGATCCGGCTGCTGCTGCGACGTGTCGGATGTGGCGACCTCCCCATCGGGTGGTCGATGATCCTGACCGCCGTCGCCCTGCAGATGGAACCGGTCCGCATCACGCTCGACCTCGGTCAGGTCAATCTGCTGCTGGTCGCGCTCATGGTCGCCGACACGATCTGGGACCGGCGGCCGGCCTGGCTGGAGCCTTATCGGGGGCTGATGGTCGGCTTCGCCGCGGCGATCAAGCTGACACCGGCGGTGATCGTCATCTACTACCTCGCGCGCAGGCAGTGGCGGGCCGCGTTCAACGTCGGACTGGGTTTCCTTCTCTTCTCCGGGATCGCGTGGGCGATCACGCCGTCGGACTCGCACAAGTACTGGACGTCGACCCTGTTCGACGCCGACCGGATCGGTGGGCTCGCCTTCGCCTACAACCAGGGCATCGCCGGCGTACTGGCTCGGATGGGACTGTCCGAGTCCGACCGATCGCACTGGTGGCTGTTGTTCACGATTGTCGCCGCGATCTACTGCCTTGTCCTGGCCCGTGTGCTCGCAAACCGCGGTGAGGTCGAGCTCTGTCTGCTGGTCGCCTCGGCGGTGGCACTGCTGGGTGCTCCGGCGGCGTGGATTCACCACTGGGTGCTGACGTCGGTGTTCATCCTCGTCTTCCTCGTCGTCGGCATCCGGGCGCGCGATCGGGTGTTCATCGGTCTCGGCGTGCTCGGGCTGGTGGCGCAACTGCCCGGGCCGTCGCTGTTCCTTCCTAAGACCGGATTGAAGGAACTGGACTGGAACTGGTGGCAGGTCATCTACGGAGATCTGTCGCTGATCTGGCTTCTCGTCGTGCTCGCCGGGGCGTGGTGGCTTTCGCTCACACGGGTTCAGGAGAAGTGGCGTAGGACACCTTTTCCGGCGCCCGACGGTGAGTTGTACAGATGACCAGGTCTTTTTGCGCTGCCGGTCACAAAATTGGTGCGATTCCGACTTCCCTCACGGCGAGAGCATGAGATACCCTCATGCGGCAGGCAGGGTTACCGGCTGGTAGCTTTCTCTGCGACCAACGCTGAGAAAACGATCCGGTGAGGGGATCGGTGGCTGGGCGTCCGCTACAGTGACCCCAACCACAAATTGCACCGGTTCGTGTGTGGCCGCACCGTGGGGCCGCCGCAGGGGGCAGCGATCGTCTGGAGGAAGCAGTGGGTGTAGAGGTCAGTGTCGAAGGACTCACCAAGTCATTCGGGTCTCAGAACATTTGGCGTGATGTCACGCTGACGTTGCCGTCGGGTGAGGTGTCGGCTCTGCTGGGCCCGTCGGGTACCGGTAAGTCGGTGTTCTTGAAGACCCTGATCGGTCTGCTGCATCCCGAGCAGGGGTCGGTGATCATCGATGGCACCGACATCACCAAGTGCTCGGCCAAAGAGCTCTATGAGATCCGCAAGCTGTTCGGTGTGCTGTTCCAGGACGGTGCACTGTTCGGTTCCATGTCGCTGTACGACAACATCGCGTTCCCGCTTCGTGAGCACACGAAGAAGAAGGAGAACGAGATCCGCGACATCGTGATGGAGAAGATCGACCTGGTCGGTCTGACCGGTGCCGAGGACAAGCTTCCCGGTGAGATCTCCGGCGGTATGCGCAAGCGCGCCGGCCTCGCGCGTGCACTCGTGCTGGACCCGCAGATCATCCTGTGTGACGAGCCGGACTCGGGTCTGGATCCGGTGCGTACCGCGTACATCTCGCAGCTGTTGATCGACATCAACGCGCAGATCGACGCGACGATCCTGATCGTGACGCACAACATCAACATCGCCCGCACCATCCCGGACAACATCGGCATGTTGTTCCGTAAGGAGTTGGTGATGTTCGGGCCGCGTGAGCAGCTCCTCACCAGTGAGCAGCCGGTGGTCAAGCAGTTCCTCTCCGGCGACCGGTTCGGTCCGATCGGCATGTCCGAGGAGAAGGACGAGGCGGTCCAGAAGCAGGAAGAGGCCATGCAGGCCGCCGGTATCGGTGGTGGCGGTACCAAGGACGACTTCTCCGAGATCATTCCGCAGGTGCAGCCCAATCCGGGTATGCCCGAGCGCAAGGCGGTCGCCCGTCACCGTGAGCGGGTGATGGAGATCCTGCCGTCGCTGCCGCAGAACGCCCAGCAGGCCATCCGCGAATCGATGGAGCACGAAGACCAGCTCCGCGCCGAGGCACAGGCACACGGCGAGGCCCAGCAGTCGGGCGGCCAGTATTCCGGCGGCGCAGGCGAATGGACTCAGGTCAAAGGGGGCGGCGGAGTCGCGGTCGCCGATTCCAAAACCGACGTGATCGAGTATCCGGGCAACGATGCGCCCACCCAACAGTGGGGCGTGCCGGACAACTCGCAGACGCAACCCATCGACACCAATCGGGGTGAGGTGTCGGGTCACGAAGGGCGGGGCACCTAGGAATGAGCAATGCCACCACGCGTGGCGTCGATCGAATCGCGAAAGCCGGTACGGGTGCGCTCGAACAGACCGGCAATATCGTTCAGCTCTTCGTCGATGTTGCACGCCAGACTTTTGTGCGCCCGTTTCAGTGGCGGGAGTTCATCCAGCAGGCATGGTTCATCGCCAGTGTGACGATCTTGCCGACGGCACTCATCGCGATCCCGTTCGGCGCCATTGTCTCGCTGCAGACCGGTTCGCTGATCAAGCAGCTCGGTGCAGAGTCCTATACGGGCGCGGCGAGCGTGTTGGTGGTGATTCAGCAGGGTTCTCCTTTGGTGACGTCGCTGCTGATCGCGGGCGCTGCCGGGTCGGCGGTCGCCGCCGACCTGGGTTCGAGGACCATTCGTGAAGAGATCGACGCGATGGAGGTCTTGGGAATCAACCCGATCCAGCGTCTGGTGGTTCCGCGCGTGCTGGCCATGGTGCTGGTCGCGATGCTGCTCAACGGGCTGGTCGCGGTGATCGGCATCGGCGGCGGCTACTTCTTCAACGTCGTCGTGCAGGGCGGTACGCCGGGCGCCTACCTCGCGTCGTTCGGTGCGCTGGCGCAGTTGCCCGACCTGTACGTCTCTACCCTCAAGGCGGCGATCTTCGGTGTGCTCGCCGGCGTCGTCGCCGCCTACAAGGGTCTGCATCCCAAGGGCGGTCCGAAGGGTGTGGGTGACGCGGTGAACCAGAGTGTGGTCATCACGTTCCTGCTGCTGTTCCTGGCCAACCTGATCATCACTGCGGTCTACCTGCAGATCGTCCCGCCGAAGGGAAGTTGACGATGTCCAACGGTGACGGTGGGGTGACGATCGCCAAGAGCCGGCCCGAGTACTACGCGTACGAGGTCCGCAAGTTCGCGGGCAAGCCGCTGAAACTGCTCGACGGCGCGGGCGAACAGATGTCCTTCTACGGACGCACGCTCGCGTGGATTCCGCGGACCCTGGTGCACTACACCCGCGAGGTGCTGCGGCTGCTCGCCGAGGTCGCGTTCGGTTCGGGTGGTCTTGCCGTGATCGGCGGAACCATCGGCGTGATGGTGCTGATGTCGGGGTTCACCGGCGTGGTCGTCGGACTGCAGGGTTACGCCGCGCTCGACCAGATCGGTTCGCAGGCGCTGACCGGCTTCCTCTCCGCCTACGTCAACACCCGCGAGGTGGCGCCCCTGGTCGCGGGTCTCGCGTTGTCGGCGACGGTCGGTTGTGGTTTCACCGCGCAGCTCGGTGCGATGCGTATCTCCGAGGAGATCGACGCACTCGAGACCATGGCGGTGCCGTCGATCCCGTTCCTCGTCAGCACCCGCGTGATCGCCGGCTTCGTGGCCGTCATCCCGCTCTACGTCCTCGGTCTGCTCTCCGCGTACCTCGCCTCCCGCGTGATCACCACGGTGTTCAACGGTCAGTCGGGTGGCTCCTATGACCACTACTTCAATCTCTTCTTGCCACCCGGCGACGTGTTGTGGTCGTTCGGCAAGGTCTTGGTCTTCGCGTTCGTGATCATCCTGGTGCACTGCTACTACGGCTACTACGCGAGTGGCGGCCCGGCCGGCGTCGGCGTGGCCGTGGGACACGCTGTCCGTGCCGCGTTGGTGCTGATCGCGATCCTCGACTTCTTCCTGGGTCTGGCCATCTGGGGCACGACGACGACCGTGCGAGTGGGGGGTTAGCCGCGTGACCGTTCTGCGCCGACGTCTGCTCGGTCTGGTGTTCTTCATCATCGTCGCCCTGTTCTTCGCGGTGACCGTCATGAAGTTCAACAACACGTTCACCGACTACACCGAGGTGACTCTCAAGACTGATTCGACCGGTAATGCACTGCCGACGAACGCCGACGTGAAGGCGCGCGGCATGGTCGTCGGTGTGGTGCGCAACGTCGAGCCTGCTCCCGACGGAACCGTCGACGTGATCCTGGGTCTGTACCCGGACAAGGCCGACGCGCTGCCCGCGTCCACCACCGCCCGCATCCTGCCCAAGACCCTGTTCGGTGAGCGCTACATCGCCCTGCAGGTGCCCGACACCACCGGTGGCCCGACGCTGAGCAACGGTGCGGTGATCCAGACCGACAGCAGCGGCAACGCCAAAGAGGTCCAAGAGCTCTTCGACAAGTTGCTCCCGGTGCTCGAGGCGATCCCGCCGCAGGACCTGAACGTCACGCTGACCTCGTTGTCGACGGCGCTGGCGGGGCGCGGCGAACAGATCGGGACGACGCTGGAAGAGCTGAACACGATCTTCACCCGGATCAATCGCAGCCTGCCCGACCTGCAGGGCACGTTGCGCGGGCTGGCGTCGTTCTCCCAGACGTACTCCGACGCCCTCCCGGACGTGGTCGACGCGCTGGACAATTTCCGGACGACGAGCAACACGATCGTGGAGCGGCAGGGTGATCTGCGGACCTTGATCGCGACGCTCGGTGTCGCCGCGACCGACACCACCGTGTGGCTGCAGCAGAACCGGGCAAACCTGATCGACCTGTTCGTAGGGTCGGAGCCGTTCCTGGTGGGTCTCGCCAAGCAGTCACCGACCTTTGTGTGCACGTTCCGCAACTTCGCCGGCCTGATCCCCGAGTCACGACGCATCGTCGGGCAGGGCACCAAGAACCCGGGCGTGCACGTGAACCTGCAGTTCGTGAATCCTCGCGGCCGCTACCTGCCCAACCAGGACGAACCGCGCTTATTCGATCTGGACCCACCCGCGGTGTGCTACGAGAAGGCCACCAACGGCCGTCCCTTCCCGCAGTACCCGGGCGGCGGTCTCGCCGACGGCAGCTACCAGCCACCGTCCCGTAACCCCGGCCCGCGCACGATGCCGCAGCTGCCGCAACCGCAGTTCGCTGCGATGCCGGCCGGCACGATCCGGGCCAACCCGTACGACGACCCCGACTACGTCAACCAGCTCAAGGTGATCTACGGGGCCACCAGCGGGGTGGATCCCAAGGACGTGCCCACCTGGGTGACGCTGATCGGTGGCGCCGCATTGCAGGGAGCGAAGGTCGACATCAAATGAAATCGATTGTCGGACCTCTCACCAAGCTCATCATCTTCGCGGTGGTGACTGTCGTCGCGACGAGTCTGCTCGCGCTGACGATCGCCAACGCCGGCGGCGACGGTGACGCCGAGTACTCGGCGCAGTTCACCGATGCGACGCTGCTCAACCCCGGTGACGACGTACGTATCGCCGGTGTGCGCGTCGGGCAGGTCACCGGCGTCGAGGTCGTCCGGGTGACCGAACGCAACGAGGAGGTGTCGCGGGCGCTGGTCAAGTTCAACCTCGACCGCGACTCCCTGCCCGCGGGCACCCAGCTCTACATCCGCTACCGGAACCTGACTGGACTGCGCTACCTCGCCCTCGAACGCGGCGCGGGTGATCCCACCCAGACGGTCTCGCAAGGACACACGTTCGGCACCAATCCCGCGGTGCGTGACACCCACCCGCCGGTGAACCTGACCGAACTGTTCAACGGTTTCCGGCCGCTGTTCCAGCAGTTGTCCGCCGACGACGTGAACAAGCTGTCCGAGGAAATCATCGCGGTCTTCGACGGGCAGAGCTCATCGATCGCGTCGCTGGTGAGCAGTACAGCCGACCTGACCAATGCGATCGCCGACAAGGATGCCGTGATCGGTGAACTGATCACCAACCTGACGAAGGTGCTCGAGACGGTCAACCGCAACGACGCGCAGTTCACCAGCCTCCTCGACAACACCGAGCGACTGGTGACCGGTCTTGCGGCGCAACGCGGTTCGGTGGGGTCGGCGATCACGTCGGTGTCGAATCTGACCACCGTGACCGCCAACATCCTCGGACAGACGCGGCCGTCGATCCAGGGCGACATTGCCGGATTGAAGGCCCTGGCCGACCAGATCAACGCCCGCGATGACGACGTCAACGAGACGTTGAACAATCTGCCGGTGAAGCTGATGAAGATCGGCCGCGCGGCCAGCTTCGGTTCTTGGTTCCAGTTCTATCTGTGTGGCATCGACGTCGTCGCCGGCAACGGCAAGTCGGTGTTGCTGACCAAGCCGCTGATCCCGCTGCCCAACATCAATCACGTGCTCTACACCAACGCGGCAACCCGCTGTTGGGCCAACGAACAGCCAGGGGGGTGAGAATGATGACCGACCAGTCCAACGCATCCGATTCCGAAGATCAGGAACCGCAGCAGACCCATCCGCATCGCCGCTTCGGCGGACGGCGCAGCCCGGTCAGCATCGGCGCGATCGGCATCCTCATCCTGTTGATGCTCGCCATTTCGTCGTTCTATCTGACGTCGCTTCCGCTCGTCGGTGCCGGTGCGCGCTACACCGCGAAGTTCACCGAGGCCGCCGGACTCAAGCCGGGCAACGAGGTCCGTGTCGCCGGTGTGAAGGTGGGCGAGGTCGACGGCGTGGAGCTCGACGGCGACCGCGTCAACGTCACATTCCGGGTGAACAACACCTGGATCGGGAACCAGACCCAGGCGTCGATCCAGATCAAGACCATCCTCGGGCAGAAGTTCCTGGCACTGGTCCCGCGCGGCAGCGAGCCGGCCGATCCCGACGAGCCCCTCACCGACACCGTCGCTCCCTACGACGTGGTCGAGGCCTTCTCCGACGCCGCCAAGCAGCTGACCGGCGACCCCAACGGCGGTGATCCCGGGATCAACACCACGCAGGTCGCGACGTCGCTGCGGACGTTGTCGGATGCGTTCTCGGGTACCGCCGGCGACATGGGCCCGGCGCTCGACGGCATCGCCCGTCTGTCGTCGACCATCGCGAGCCGCGACCAGGAAGTGCAGCGGCTGCTGGTGGCCACCAAGGACACATCGAAGATCCTGGCCGATCGCAACGAGGAGTTCGTGCGCCTCATCGCGGGTGCCGGACAGCTGCTCGACGAACTGAACAATCGCCAGCGTTCCATCTCGGCGCTGCTCGCGAGCACCACCAGTCTGAGCACCTCGCTGACCGGCATCGTGCGCGACAACGAGAAGCAGATCGGTCCGGCGCTCGACGCGATCAACGGCGTCAACCAGCTGCTCATCGCGCAGAACCAGAACCTGCGCAAGACCATCACCTACATGGCGCCGTTCTATCGGCTCTACGCCAACGTGCTCGGCAACGGTCGCTGGTTCGACCAGGTGGTCGTCAACCTGCTGCCGCCGGGTCTGCCGCAGCAGAACACCACGCGTCCGCCCAACAAGAAGGCGGATCAGAACAACGGTGGAACGGAGGCCGGCTGATGACCGCGCCCGACCTCACCCGGACGTCCGGTCCGGGCCGCTGGTTCACGCCGCGGCACATCGTCTACATCGTCATCGGGCTGATTCTCGCGTTGATCCTCGCGGGTGCCCTGTCGTGGGTGTTCTCGTCGCTGGGCACCACCAAGATCACCGCGACCTTCAAGCGGACGGTCGGCATCTACGAGGGTTCCGACGTGCGGGTGCTCGGTGTCGCGGTCGGCAAGGTCGACTCGGTGGAGCCGCAGGGGGAGACCGTCAAGGTGACCATGACGGTCGATCGTGGTGTGGACCTGCCCGCCGATGTCCGTGCGGTACAGATCATTCCGTCGGTGGTCGCCGACCGCTACGTCCAGCTGGCCCCGGCATACACGGGTGGTCCCAAGGCTTCCGACGACATCACCTTGGGCCTGGACAAGACGCTGGTTCCGGTCGAGGTCGACCAGATCTATCGGAGTGTCAAGGAGCTGTCCGACGCACTCGGCCCGCAGGGCGCCAACAAGAACGGCGCGGTGAGCGACGTGATCGCCACCGGTGCCGACAACCTCTCGGGCAACGGCGAAGCGCTGGGCAAGGCGATCGAGAACCTGTCGAAGGCCTCGACCACCCTCAGCGATTCGCGCGGCAACCTCGTCGACACCATCAAGAACCTGAACGTGTTCGTCGGCGCGCTGCGGCAGAACGACGCGCAGGTGCGTCAGTTCAACACGCAGATGGCGTCGTTCAACACGTTCCTCGCGGGTGAGCGCAACCAGCTCGCGACGTCGTTGAACCGGCTGTCGTTCGCGCTCGGCGATGTCGCGACGTTCATCGCGGACAATCGGGAACAGATCGGTGAGACCGTCAAGGATCTGCAGCCGACGACGCAGGCATTGCTGGACACCCGGAACTCCTTGAAGGAGATCCTGACGGTGCTGCCGGTGACGCTGAACAACCTGATCAACGCCTACGACGCCGAGTCCGGCACGCTGGCGCTGCGTCTGACCATCCCGGATCTGCAGGATCTGATCGGCGCCCAGTGCCGTCTGCTCGACCTCGGCAAGCTGATGCCCGGCAACCCGGCCTTCGTGCAGTTCAGCACGAGGCTCGCGCCGCTGATCAGCCAGTGCGAGAACATCGGTAGGCAGATCAAGAACCGGGTGCTCGAACCGCTTCTGCCGGTGCTGCCGTTCGGCATCATGAGCAACGACAAGCTGCAGCGCTACCCGGTGCCGGGAACCGTGCCGGGCAACCCGGATCCGAACCTCACGACCCCGACGTCGACCCGGGCACCTGCGACGCCGTCGACACGACCGTCGCGCACCCCGGCGTCGAGCACACCGCGGGGAGGCAACTGATGACCCGTCCCGTCCCGATCGTGCGAGCGGTTCCGCGTCGCGTCACGCGAGCTGCCGCCGTGGCCGTGCTGTTGTCGATGGTGTTCGCGATCGCCGGCTGCGGGAGCAACGGCATCCAGTCGATCCCGCTGCCCGGCGGTGTCGACACCGGCGACAACCCGCGCACCTACAAGATCCAGTTCGACAACATCCTCGACCTGGTGCCGCAGTCGATGGTGAAGCAAAACGGCATCCCGGTCGGCCGTGTCACCAAGATCGAGGTGCCGGGTCAGGAGTGGTTCGCTCAGGTCACCGTCGAGGTGAAGAACGAGGTCGATCTGTCGGACAAGGCGCTGGCCAGCGTTCAGCAGACGTCGCTGCTCGGCGAGAAGTTCGTGGCGCTGGCCGAACCGCCGAACACGGCCGACGCGCCGCGGCAGAACCCGGATCAGCCGATCCCGCTCACCCGGACGCGCACCGCGACCGATATCGAGCAGGTTCTCGGTGCGCTGGCGATGCTGCTCAACGGAGGTGGGCTCAATCAGCTGCAGCCGATCGTCACCGAACTGAACAAGGTGCTCGGTGGCCGTACCACTGAGGTGCGGAGCCTGCTGAGGCAGACGAACGTCCTCATCACCGGCCTCAACCGTCAGCGCGACGACATCATCCGGGCCATCGACGGCCTGGCTGCGTTGTCGACTCGCACGGCTGCTCAGACTGCTCAGATCGACCGCATCCTCAAGCAGTTGCCCGCGGGTATCGAGGTGCTCGAGCAGCAGCGGCCGCAGTTCGTCGACCTGCTGACCAAGCTCGACAAGCTCGGCCAGGTGGGTACCGATGTCCTCGGCAAGTCACGTGAAGCGCTGATCACCGATCTGAAGGCGCTGCGTCCGATTCTCACGCAGCTGGCCAAGTCGGCGCCCGATCTGATCACCGCCGCGCCGCTGATGCTGACCATTCCGTTCCCGGACTGGATTCTGCCGGGTGTGCACGGCGACTCGGCCAACCTGTTCATGACGCTCGACTTCCGGCTGCTCAACCAGCTCGAAGCGCTCGGCGTCGGGCAGGGAAGGCCGAAGTACTCGCCCAACGCGCGAGTGAACGTTCCGGTCAACCCGGCCAACCCGTACTACGGCGGCAACGGCCCGCGGTACGGCTGGCCGACCATCACCCTGCTGCCGCCTGCGCCCAACTCGCGGCCGGGGCCCAACACACCACCGTCGGGCGGCACGTATCCGGCGTCGTTGCCGAAACCGGTGCAGCCGGGTCAGCGATTCTTCGACGGTCCGCTCGCGATGCTGGGGGTGCAGCCGTGATCAGCAGATTCGTCAAGATCCAGTTGATCGTGTTCGTGATCGTCGGGCTGGTGGCGATGGTGTACGTCGGTGCCAGGTACGCGCGGCTGGACAAGCTCGCAGGATTCGGGACCTACAAGGTGACGGCGCAGATGGCCGATTCCGGCGGCATCTTCACCAACGCCGAGGTGACCTACTTGGGTGTGCCCGTCGGACGCGTCGGTGAGCTGAAACTGACGCAGACGGGAGTCGACGTCACCCTCGACCTCGATTCGGGCGGCCCGGAGATCCCGGCATCGGCGGTGGCCGTGGTGGCCTCCCGGTCGGCGATCGGTGAGCAGTTCGTCGACCTGCAGCCGCGCTCGAGCGGTGCGCCCTACCTCGAAGACGGTTCGACGATCACACGCGAACACACGCAACTCCCGCCGCCGCTCGAGGACGTGGTGGCCTCCGCGATCGACTTCACGTCGTCGATCCCGGTGGACGACCTGCACACGGTGATCACTGAGCTCGGCAAGGCGTTCAACGGGCAGAGCGAGAACCTCACCCGACTCGTCGATTCGCTTTCTCGGCTGAGCCGGGCCGGGGTGGAGAACCTCGGCGCGACCGTCGCACTGATCGAGGACTCCAACGTCGTGCTGGCCACCCAGGCCGAGCAGTCCGACGAGATCCTCGCGTGGTCGCGCAACATCAACCTGATCACCGCGACGCTGCAGTCCGCCGATCCGGATCTGCGCCGACTGCTGACCACCGGAACGCTGGCCGCGACGCAGGTCTCCAACCTGATCCAGAAGAACGGCGGCGACATCGCCAAGGTCGTGAGCGACCTGTCGCAGGTGGTGCGCACCATCGAACCGACGTCGTTCGCGGTGTCGCCGACCTTTGCGATGCTCTCGGCGTTGTCGGCGGGCAGCTACAGTCCCGCGCCCGGCGACGGTCAGATCCACTTCGGTGTGGTGCTCGAGACCAACAACCCGGCGTCGTGTACCCGCGGTTACGAGGGCACCCAGGCGATGATCGACCGGATGAAGGCCCAGAACCCGGCCTTCAACGTCCACTACGACGAGTTCCCGTTCAACACGAACGCGAAATGTACTGTGCCATTCGGCAATCCGACAGGGGTGCGCGGCGCGGAGCGTGCCAAGTACTCCAATCCGGCCTACCCGCAGCCGTGGGACAAGACGCCGAAGAAAGATCCCGACAAGCTCAACCTGAATCCGCTCGCGACCCAGCTGGCGATCCTGTTGGGTGTCCACCAGAAGTAGGTCGGCCTGCAGGCCTGTCGATTCCATCGCGGATTGGCAAGTTCTCAGGTGCGATCGTTACAGTGACGGCCGATGAAGACTGACAAGAACCCGCGCAACGACGCGCAGCAGCCGACGGCGAACGACGCCGATCGCCGGCCCCGCAACATCGTGGGGGTGCTGGCGATCGTTGCGGTCGCTGTGGCCGTGGCGTGTGCGGGATTCTTCGGATACCAGGCCTACGAGGCCTACTTTGTCCAGAAGCCGATCCAGCAGGCCCGCGACGAGGCGACCGCCGCCGCCGAACAGGCCATGGTCAACGTCACCACCATCGATCCTGCGCGCCTCGACGAGTGGCAGAGGAATCTGAACGCATCGTTCACCGGTGGGGCGCTCACCCAGGTCAACAACCAGATCCAGGCGTCGTTGATCGACCCCCTGCGCAAGGCCGCCAACCAGAAGCGGATCACAACCGGTGCGGTGAAGAGCTCGGCTCCGACCGAGGTCAACGCCGACGACGGAACCGCGAAGGTCCAGGTGTACGTGAACGTGGTCGGCAGCGCCGACGGGAAGCAGTCGGACCCGGTGACGATGGGATTTCTTCTGCACATGAACAAGGGGTCCGACGGCACGTGGAAGGCCGACACGGTCTTCCCGCTTGACGGTATGGCCGTGCAGGAACAACCCGGTCAGCGCACCACGCCGAGCACGCCGGTGACCCCGCCCCAAGGTGGTGGGAACTGATGGCACCACGTAGTCCACGACCACGAAGTATCGGACCGCGCACACCACGCACTCCCGGATACCGGCCACGCGTCGCCGGGTCGCGGTCGAACGTCGACGACTCCAACTGGTCGTCGGGTCCCGCGCAGCCGGACCGGGCCGATCAGCCCGACGCTGACGTCGCTGCTCCCGCCGCCGGCACCGATCCGGAACCGGACACGACGCATATCGAACGTGCCGACGACCCTGCGATCTCAGACGACGCCGACACCGCGGAGACTGTACCCGCGGACGAGGCCGAGACCGTAGAGACCGAGACGGACGCGGCACCCAGTGCCGAGCCGGACACCGACGCCGGCGCTGCGAAGGCCGACGCCACCGAGGCTGTGCCCCTGGACAAGCCGACGGGCAAGACGCGCACGGTGTCGCGGGTCTCGACCCTGCGTTCCGGCGCGGACGCCCCGCCGACGAAGAGTGGTCCTGCGTCGGACGCCAAGCGCCCGGCGAGCGCACGTGCAAAGTCGGGGTCGGCGGCCGTGACCGGGTTCGGACGCCAACTGGCAACCGGGCGGGGCTGGTTCAGCCGGCGCACGGTCGCCATTCTCGCGGCCGTGGCCGCCGTGCTCGCGGTGCTTGCCGCCATCGCAGCGGCCCATCCGGGTGCCGACATCGGACCGAACCGCGCGTACATCGACACATCGGCGACGGCCGAACTGTCCGGGCAGGTCGGCGCCAAGATCTGCACGGCCATCGCCTACCAGGGCCCGAACGTCGACGAATGGGTGCGCCAAGCCCACGCCGTCCTGTCCGGAGAGGCCCGCAAGAACTTCGACTCCGTGGTGCCGACCCAGCGCGACCTGATCACCAAGACCAACATGGTCGCCGAATGTCGCGTGGATTCGATCGGCGTCAAGAATCTGACCGAGGACGGCCAGGGCACCGTGCTGGCCAGCCTCATCGTCAGCCAGTCGATCAACGGGATGGCCGTCAACAGCGGTGTCCCGGCCCTGGAGATCAGTGCCGAACGCTCGGGCGACAACTGGATCATCAACAAGATCCTGACGCTCAGCACCGGCGGCTGAGGCGTCGAGTTTGGTGGCCATCCTCTGAACTGGGGAAATGCCCTTGGGTCGTACCCACAAAATCTAGGGGAGGAGTTTCTTCCCCGAGGTTCACAGTCGTCCGCCAGAAATTTCCGGGGGAGGACTCAAAGAGTAGGGGAAGAGTTTCTTCCCCTACTTTTTTGTGGCGGCGGGCTTCGAGGCCCGCACCTCGGTCGGCGGGAGAGGCCCCGCCGAGCTGCGGGCAACAAAGTTTCCACAAAAATGCGCGTAGCGCTTGACGTGGGGACGAAGTCGGTCCACGCTGTGACCAGCGATTGACGTGCAAGGCAGCCACCGGCGCGCAGTTGCTTCGAGACGCGCTTGACAAAGTACGTCTACTTTCTGCTACAGTTGGACGTTGCGCTGGCTGCCTCCTGTCCATCTTTGATCCTCCTCACGGCCACTACAGGTTCTCCAACGAACCGCGTTGTGTGTGCTGCGGTGATCGCCGATCCAGGTTGTCACCAGCGAACGGCCCATCAAGCCACTCACCGCACAACCAGGTAGTGAAACGTCGTGTTGGAAGGACGCATCTTGGCAGTCAACCGCCAGTCCACCTCAACCATCCCCGGCGCGCCGCATCGCGCGTCTTTTGCCAAAATCAGCGAGCCGCTGGAGGTACCCGGCCTCCTCGACCTCCAACTCGATTCCTTCGAATGGCTCGTCGGTTCCCCGGAGTGGCGCGCGAAAGCAATCGCGCGCGGCGAGGAGAACCCGACCGGAGGCCTCGAAGACATCCTGCACGAGCTGTCCCCGATCGAGGACTTCTCCGGATCGATGTCGCTGTCCTTCTCCGACCCGCACTTCGACGAGGTCAAGGCCTCCGTCGAGGAGTGCAAGGACAAGGACATGACCTACGCGGCGCCGCTGTTCGTCACCGCGGAGTTCATCAACAACAACACCGGTGAGATCAAGTCGCAGACCGTGTTCATGGGCGACTTCCCGATCATGACCGACAAGGGCAGCTTCATCATCAACGGCACCGAGCGTGTCGTGGTGAGCCAGCTGGTCCGTAGTCCCGGCGTCTACTTCGACTCCGCGATCGACAAGGCCACCGAGAAGACCCTGCACACCGTCAAGGTCATCCCGGGCCGCGGCGCATGGCTCGAGTTCGACGTCGACAAGCGCGACACCGTCGGCGTGCGCATCGACCGCAAGCGCCGTCAGCCGGTCACCGTGCTGCTCAAGGCGCTCGGCTGGACCACCGAGGAGATCACCGAGCGTTTCGGTTTCTCCGAGATCATGATGTCGACCCTGGAGAAGGACAACACCGCCAACCAGGACGAGGCGCTGCTCGAGGTCTACCGCAAGCTGCGTCCGGGTGAGCCGCCGACCAAGGAGTCCGCGGAGAACCTCCTGGAGAACCTGTTCTTCAAGGACAAGCGCTACGACCTCGCCCGCGTCGGCCGCTACAAGGTCAACAAGAAGCTCGGTCTGACCGACACCCCGATGTTCGGCGAGTCGACCCTCACCCGTGAGGACATCGTCGCCACCGTCGAGTACCTGGTGCGTCTGCACGAGGCCGATCCGCACATCACCACGTACATGACCGTTCCCGGTGGTGTCGAGGTGCCCGTCGAGGTCGACGACATCGACCACTTCGGCAACCGTCGTCTGCGTACCGTCGGCGAGCTGATCCAGAATCAGATCCGCGTCGGCCTCTCGCGTATGGAGCGTGTCGTGCGCGAACGCATGACCACCCAGGACGTCGAGGCGATCACGCCGCAGACCCTGATCAACATCCGTCCCGTCGTGGCGGCGATCAAGGAGTTCTTCGGCACCAGCCAGCTGTCGCAGTTCATGGACCAGAACAACCCGCTGTCGGGTCTGACCCACAAGCGTCGCCTGTCGGCGCTGGGCCCGGGTGGTCTGTCCCGTGAGCGCGCCGGCCTCGAGGTTCGCGACGTGCACCCCAGCCACTACGGCCGGATGTGCCCGATCGAGACTCCCGAGGGTCCGAACATCGGTCTGATCGGTTCGCTGTCGGTGTACGCGCGGGTCAACCCGTTCGGCTTCATCGAGACCCCGTACCGCAAGGTCGTCGAGGGTGTCGTCACCGACGAGATCCACTACCTGACCGCCGACGAAGAGGATCGTTACGTCAAGGCCCAGGCAAATGCCGCGGTCGACGCGAACGGCCGCTTCACCGAGGACCGCGTGTCGGTTCGTAAGAAGGGTGGCGAGGTCGAGCTCGTCGGCTCCGATCAGGTCGACTACATGGACGTGTCGCCGCGCCAGATGGTGTCGGTCGCGACCGCGATGATCCCGTTCCTCGAGCACGACGACGCGAACCGTGCCCTCATGGGTGCCAACATGCAGCGTCAGGCCGTGCCGCTGGTGCGCAACGAGTCGCCGCTGGTCGGTACCGGCATGGAGTTGCGTGCCGCCGTCGACGCCGGTGATGTGGTGGTCTCCACCAAGACCGGTGTGGTCGAGGAGGTCTCCGCCGACTACATCACCGTGATGTCGGACGACGGCACCCGCGACACCTACCGGATGCGCAAGTTCGCCCGGTCCAACCACGGCACCTGCGCCAACCAGCGTCCCATCGTGGACGAGGGCCAGCGCGTGGAGTCGGGTCAGGTCCTGGCCGACGGTCCGTGCACCGAGAACGGTGAGATGGCGCTCGGCAAGAACCTGCTCGTGGCGATCATGCCGTGGGAGGGTCACAACTACGAGGACGCGATCATCCTGAGCCAGCGGCTCGTGGAGGAGGACGTGCTCACCTCGATCCACATCGAGGAGCACGAGATCGACGCCCGCGACACCAAGCTCGGTGCCGAGGAGATCACCCGGGACATCCCGAACGTCTCCGACGAGGTCCTCGCCGATCTCGACGAGCGCGGCATCGTGCGCATCGGTGCGGAGGTTCGCGACGGCGACGTCCTGGTCGGCAAGGTCACCCCGAAGGGCGAGACCGAGCTGACCCCGGAGGAGCGTCTGCTGCGTGCCATCTTCGGTGAGAAGGCCCGCGAGGTGCGCGACACCTCGCTCAAGGTTCCGCACGGTGAGACCGGCAAGGTCATCGGCGTCCGCGTCTTCAGCCGCGACGACGACGACGATCTCGCACCCGGCGTCAACGAGCTGGTCCGCGTCTACGTGGCCCAGAAGCGCAAGATCCAGGACGGCGACAAGCTCGCCGGCCGCCACGGCAACAAGGGCGTCATCGGCAAGATCCTGCCCGCCGAGGACATGCCGTTCCTGCCGGACGGCACCCCGGTCGACATCATCCTGAACACCCACGGTGTACCGCGTCGTATGAACATCGGCCAGATCCTGGAAACCCACCTCGGGTGGGTCGCCAAGGCCGGCTGGAACATCAACGTGGCCAGCGGGGTTCCGGATTGGGCGTCGCGTCTGCCCGAGGACATGTACTCGGCCGAGCCCGACACCAACACCGCCACTCCGGTGTTCGACGGTGCCCGCGAGGAGGAGCTGACCGGACTGCTGTCCTCGACGCTGCCGAACCGCGACGGTGACGTCATGGTCAACGGCGACGGCAAGGCGACACTGTTCGACGGTCGTTCCGGCGAGCCGTTCCCGTACCCGGTGTCGGTCGGCTACATGTACATCATCAAGCTGCACCACCTGGTGGACGACAAGATCCACGCGCGTTCCACCGGGCCGTACTCGATGATCACGCAGCAGCCGCTCGGCGGTAAGGCGCAGTTCGGTGGTCAGCGCTTCGGTGAGATGGAGTGCTGGGCCATGCAGGCCTATGGCGCCGCCTACACCCTGCAGGAGCTGCTCACCATCAAGTCGGACGACGTGGTCGGCCGCGTGAAGGTGTACGAGGCGATCGTCAAGGGCGAGAACATCCCGGAGCCCGGTATCCCCGAGTCGTTCAAGGTGCTGCTGAAGGAACTTCAGTCGCTGTGCCTGAACGTCGAGGTGCTCAGCTCCGACGGTGCGGCCATCGAGATGCACGACACCGACGACGAGGATCTGGAACGCGCTGCGGCCAACCTCGGAATCAACCTGTCGCGCAACGAGTCCGCCACCGTGGACGATCTCGCCAACTGACCATCACCGAATCTGACTAGAAGAGCCGAAAGGTAACAAGTGCTCGACGTCAACTTTTTCGACGAACTGAAGATCGGCCTCGCCACGGCCGACGACATCCACAACTGGTCGTACGGTGAGGTCAAGAAGCCCGAGACCATCAACTACCGCACGCTCAAGCCGGAGAAGGACGGCCTCTTCTGCGAGAAGATCTTCGGACCGACTCGCGACTGGGAGTGCTACTGCGGCAAGTACAAGCGCGTGCGCTTCAAGGGCATCATCTGTGAGCGCTGCGGCGTCGAGGTGACCAAGGCCAAGGTGCGCCGTGAGCGCATGGGCCACATCGAGCTGGCCGCGTCGGTCACGCACATCTGGTACTTCAAGGGTGTGCCGAGCCGGCTGGGCTACCTGCTCGACCTGGCGCCGAAGGATCTCGAGAAGATCATCTACTTCGCCGCCTACGTCATCACCTCGGTCGACGACGAGCTCCGTCACAACGAGCTCTCGACCCTCGAGGCCGAGATGGAGGTCGAGAAGAAGGCCGTCGCCGACCAGCGCGACATCGATCTCAACGAGCGTCAGCAGAAGCTCGAGCAGGATCTCGCCGAGCTGGAGGCCGAAGGCGCCAAGGCCGACGTCCGCCGCAAGGTCAAGGACGGTGCCGAGCGCGAGATGCGTCGCATGCGTGACGCCGCTCAGCGTGAGCTCGACGCACTCGAGGAGCTGTGGGACAAGTTCGTCAAGCTCGCCCCGCGTGACCTCATCATCGACGAGAAGCTCTACCACCAGCTCGTCGAGCGGTACGGGGAGTATTTCACCGGGTCGATGGGTGCCGAGGCCATCAAGAAGCTGCTCGAGACCTTCGACATCGACGCCGAGGCGGAGTCGCTGCGCGACACCATCCGCAACGGCAAGGGTCAGAAGAAGCTGCGGGCGCTCAAGCGACTGAAGGTCGTGGCCGCGTTCCAGCAGTCGGGCAACTCGCCGCTGGGCATGATCCTCGACGCGGTGCCGGTGATCCCGCCGGAGCTGCGTCCGATGGTTCAGCTCGACGGTGGCCGCTTCGCGACCTCCGACCTCAACGATCTGTACCGCCGCGTCATCAACCGCAACAACCGCCTCAAGCGACTGATCGACCTCGGTGCTCCCGAGATCATCGTCAACAACGAGAAGCGGATGCTGCAGGAGTCGGTGGACGCGCTCTTCGACAACGGCCGCCGCGGTCGTCCGGTCACCGGACCGGGCAACCGTCCGCTGAAGTCGCTGAGCGATCTGCTGAAGGGCAAGCAGGGCCGGTTCCGTCAGAACCTGCTCGGCAAGCGTGTCGACTACTCGGGCCGTTCGGTCATCGTGGTCGGCCCGCAGCTCAAGCTGCACCAGTGCGGTCTGCCCAAGCTGATGGCGCTCGAGCTGTTCAAGCCGTTCGTGATGAAGCGACTCGTCGACCTGAACCAGGCGCAGAACATCAAGTCCGCCAAGCGCATGGTCGAGCGTCAGCGCCCGGCCGTGTGGGACGTCCTCGAAGAGGTCATCGCCGAGCATCCGGTGCTGCTCAACCGTGCTCCGACGCTGCACCGCCTGGGTATTCAGGCGTTCGAGCCGCAGCTCGTCGAGGGCAAGGCCATCCAGCTGCACCCGCTGGTGTGTGAGGCGTTCAACGCCGACTTCGACGGTGACCAGATGGCCGTGCACCTCCCGCTGTCGGCGGAGGCGCAGGCCGAGGCACGGATCCTGATGCTGTCGTCGAACAATATCCTGTCGCCGGCGTCGGGCCGACCGCTGGCCATGCCGCGTCTGGACATGGTGACCGGCCTGTACTACCTGACCACCCTCAAGGAGGGCGCGGTCGGCGAGTACACGCCTGCCACTTCCGACGACGTCGAGCGCGGTGTGTACTCGAGCCCGGCCGAGGCCATCATGGCCGTCGACCGTGGTGCGCTGACCGTGCAGTCGCAGATCAAGGTGCGTCTGACCGACCAGCGTCCGCCTGCCGACCTCGAGGCGCAGCTCTTCCCCGAGGGGTGGAGCTACGGTCAGGCCTGGGATGCGGAGACCACGCTGGGTCGTGTGCTGTTCAACGAGCTGCTCCCGGTGGAGTACCCGTTCGTCAACGAGCAGATGCCGAAGAAGCGTCAGGCCGTGATCATCAACGATCTGGCCGAGCGCTACCCGATGATCGTGGTCGCCCAGACCGTCGACAAGCTCAAGGATGTCGGCTTCTACTGGGCCACCCGTTCGGGCGTCACCGTCTCGATGGCCGACGTGCTGGTCCCGCCGGCCAAGGCGGAGATCCTCGACAAGTACGAGGAGCGGGCCGACGGCCTGGAGCGCAAGTTCCAGCGCGGTGCGCTCACCCCGGACGAGCGTCGCGACGCCCTGGTCGAGATCTGGAAGCAGGCCACCGAAGAGGTCGGTGCGGCCATGGAGGCGCACTACCCGGATGACAACCCGATCCCGATGATCGTGAAGTCGGGTGCGGCGGGCAACATGACCCAGATCCGCTCGCTCGCTGGCATGAAGGGTCTGGTGACCAACCCGAAGGGTGAGTTCATCCCGCGTCCGATCAAGTCCTCGTTCCGCGAGGGCCTGACCGTGGCCGAGTACTTCATCAACACGCACGGCGCCCGTAAGGGTCTGGCCGACACCGCGCTGCGTACCGCCGACTCGGGTTACCTGACCCGTCGTCTGGTGGACGTGTCGCAGGATGTCATCGTGCGCGAGGTGGATTGCGGCACCGAGCGTGGCATCACCACGACGATCGCCGAGAAGCAGGCCGACGGCACGCTGATCCGCGACGCGCACGTGGAGACCTCCACCTACGCGCGGACCCTGGCCGCCGATGCGCTCGACGAGAACGGCAACGTCATCGTCGAGCGTGGACACGACCTCGGCGATCCGGCCATCGAGGCTCTTCTCGGCGCCGGCATCACCCAGGTCAAGGTGCGCTCGGTGCTCACCTGCGGCACCGGAACCGGTGTGTGTGCGTCGTGCTACGGGCGTTCGATGGCGACCGGCAAGCTCGTCGACATCGGCGAGGCCGTCGGTATCATCGCGGCCCAGTCGATCGGTGAGCCCGGTACCCAGCTGACGATGCGTACGTTCCACCAGGGTGGCGTCGGTGACGACATCACCGGTGGTCTGCCGCGTGTCCAGGAGCTCTTCGAGGCGCGCGTGCCCAAGGGCGTCGCGCCGATCGCGGAGGTCTCCGGCCGGGTGCGCCTGGAGGACGACGACCGCTTCTACAAGATCACCATCGTCCCCGACGACGGTTCCGAGGAAGTGGTCATCGACAAGATCTCCAAGCGTCAGCGCCTGCGTGTGTTCAAGCACGACGACGGTTCCGAGCGGCTCCTTGCCGACGGTGACCACGTCGAGGTCGGCCAGCAGCTCATGGAGGGCTCGGCCAACCCGCACGAGGTGCTCCGCGTCATGGGTCCCCGTCAGGTCCAGGTCCACCTGGTCAACGAGGTCCAGGAGGTCTACCGCAGCCAGGGTGTGTCGATCCACGACAAGCACATCGAGACCATCGTGCGTCAGATGCTGCGTCGCGTGACGATCATCGATCACGGCACCACCGAGTTCCTGCCCGGTTCGCTCGTCGAGCGTGCCGAGTTCGAGGCGGCCAACCGCACGGTCGTCTCCGAGGGTGGCGAGCCGGCGGCCGGACGTCCGGTGCTGATGGGTATCACCAAGGCATCGCTCGCGACCGAGTCGTGGCTGTCGGCGGCGTCGTTCCAGGAGACCACTCGTGTCCTGACCGATGCGGCCATCAACAGCCGCAGCGACAAGCTGATCGGTCTCAAGGAGAACGTGATCATCGGTAAGCTGATCCCGGCCGGTACCGGCATCAACCGGTACCGCAACATCCAGGTTCAGCCGACCGAGGAAGCGCGTGCCGCGGCCTACGCGGTGCCGTCCTACGACGACACCTACTACAGCCCGGACGGCACCTTCGGTGCCCCGGCCGGGGCTGCGGTGCCGCTGGACGACTACGGCTTCTCCAACGACTACCGGTAGTCAATAGCCCAAACACCAAGCGGCCCCCGCACTCTCGCGAGTGCGGGGGCCGCTTGCTTTGTGCGGAATCTGCGTAGGAAACCTGTACGCGGGAGCCGAGCCGTGTGCACTGTGCACCTCGCTCGGCTCGGGCGTACAGATTTCGGAGCGGGTGTCAGGTGCGTTCGGCCGAATCCGCCTGCAGGCGAATGCCTTCCAGTAGCAGTTCGAGTCCCGAACGGAACTGGTCGATGTCCTCGTGCCCGTCGAACTCGTCGACGATGAAGTGCATGAAGGGGTAGTCGGTGGCGTCCAGCGATCGCCATTGGTCGGCGATGGCGTGAAGGTAATCGGCGGCCGCGACCTCGCCGTCGACCACCTCCGGTGGCGGGACCTGACCGAGATCGGCCGCCACCCCGATCACGTAGCCCAGTACTGCGGACACGGCGTGAAATGTCTTGCGGGGGGAGAGGTTCAGGCGCATCATCTGTTCGCCGACTCGCTCGTAGAACACCAATCCGTTTGCTTGGATGGTCGTGTTGCGCATGAAATATGCTGCGAGCCAGGGGCGCTGCGCGACGGTGGTGAACAGGCCCACCGCCAGCGCCCGGACGTTGTCGAGGGGGTCGGCGTCGGCGTCGAGGCTCGAGGTCTCGACGAGTACGTCGGCGATCACGTGGTCGGTCGCGAGATTGAGCAACTCCTCCTTGTTGGACACGTACCAGTAGATGCTGCCGACACCGCCGCCGAGTCGTGCGGCGAGCGCGCGGAAGGTCAGGGCCGGCTCGCCGGACTCGTCGAGGATCGCGACGGCCGCCTCGACCACGGCGTCGAGCGAGTGCGACGCGCGGCGTCGAGTGCGGCTTGCTCCGGGTGCCATGCCGTCTATCCCATCACACCTCCGATTGCGCCTTGCCAGAAGACCGAACAACGTTCTATTCTCGAACTATGTTCGATAACCGAACAACGTTCGATAGGAGGTGTTCCGATGACTTCGGTAACTGAAACAGTCCCGACCCGGACTTATGGGTCGCTGCGAGCCGCGTGGATCCCGCTGGCCGCCCTGTGCTTGGCGTTCTTCGTGGAGATGGTCGACAACACGCTGCTCACCATCGCGTTGCCGACCATCGGCCGCGACCTCGGCAGCGGTACCACCGCGCTGCAGTGGGTGACCGGTGCGTACTCGCTGACCTTCGGCGGCCTGCTGCTCACCGCGGGGTCGGCCGCCGACCGGCTCGGCCGACGCCGCGTGCTGCTCTACGGCCTCGCGGCCTTCGGCCTGATCAGCCTGCTGGTGGTGTTCGTCCATTCAGCAGGTGAACTGATTGCGCTTCGCGCCGCACTCGGCGTCGCTGCTGCTGCGATGGCTCCGATCACCAACTCGCTGGTGTTCCGGCTCTTCGACGACGAGCAGCTGCGAATGCGGGCGATGACGATCATGATCGTCGTCGGCATGAGCGGATTCATCCTCGGGCCGCTGCTCGGCGGTACTGCGCTGGCACACGTCAGCTGGGAATGGCTGCTCGTCGTCAACGCGCCGATCGCGCTCATCGCCTGGATCGGCGTTCGGATGGGCGTCGCGGCCGACCGCCCCGAAGACCTCACGGGCGACCGGCTCGACCTGCCCGGCGCGGTGCTGAGTATCGCGACCATCGGACTGGCGTGCTACATGCTGACCAGCGGCGTCGAATTCGGCTGGGCGTCGATCGTCACTCTTGGTTGCGCGGTCGGTGCCGTGCTCGCGCTCGTCGGCTTCATCTGGCACGAGCGTCGGGCGTCGCAGCCGATGCTGGACCTCACGATCTTCCGGTCCGGCACGGTCCGCGGGGCGTCGATCGCGCAGATCGGCACGTCGATCGCGATGGCCGGGGTGATGTTCGGACTGATCCTGCACTTCCAGTACGCCTACGGCTGGAGCCCGGTCAAGGCCGGCCTTGCGAATCTCCCGATGATCATCACGATGATCGCGGCGACCCCGATTTCCGAGGGCCTCGCTCGAAAGTACGGACATCGCATCGCGTGCCTCGTCGGGGCGGTGCTGCTCGGTGGTTCACTCGCCGGCCTTGCGTGGGCGGTCGACCACGGCTACCTGCCGATCGCGATCTTCATGGTCACGCTCACCATCGGCCTGCGGACGGTCATGACCATCTGCGCGGTCGCGCTGGTCGCCGCGATGCCCGAGAATCGCACGTCGATTGGGACCGCACTCAACGACACCGCGCAGGAAGTCGGCACAAGTGTCGGTACTGCTGTGGTCGGCACCTTGATCGCGGCGCTTGTGACGGTGAGTTTGCCTGCGGGAGTGTGGAGCAACGAGTTGGTGACCTCGTTCTTCCACGGCGAGCGGGTCACCTACGCGATCCTGGCGGTGATCGTCGGCCTGGTCGCCGGGTTCGGTGCGATGACGCTGACCGACTCGCACGAGACCGAGGAGCAGCACTGAACCTCGCTGATCCTGTTCGGCCGGCTCGACTCGTGCAAGGACGAGGATCTGACCGGTAACACGAACGGTCGCACGCTGTGCGGTGTATACGCAGTCACCGATCCGTCGGCCACGGTGAGCGCTGCCTCGGTGACGGCGTTCGATTCGCGCGGCTCGACGTCGGACGCGGCGTTGTACACCTGGAAGAGCTGACCCGGTCGGAGTGCTGCTTCAGCCCACCGGCAATGTGGTGATGGTGTTGGTGCGCAAAAGGAATCGGTAGTAGCTGCCGCCGGGATAGAAGGCCGGGGTCACGGTGTGCGACACCATGTCCGACGACCAGTGCGTGGCGAGGGTGCGGATCACCCGGCCGTTGCGTGGCCGGGGCGCACCGAGCCCCGACAACACCCCGATCAGGTCCGTCGACTCCATCTCGACGTCGATGTGGATGCCGGTCACCAGGCGCACACCCAGGAACTTCTGGTGCGTGGTGCGCTGCAGGATCGACACACCGATGCCGAAGGTGTTGGAGAACGACGGCTGCGACGCGATGACCCGGATCGGCAGGCGTGCGGCGGCGAGGTCGGCGGCCGCGGTGACGAAGTGGCTGCCGAAGAACGAGTTGACCGGGTCGAACAGCATCAGTCCCCGCAGGCGCCGGTAGGCGGTGGGGTCCGCGATGCGCAGGGCGTCGGCGGCCATCAGCACGAACTCGCCGCCCGCGGAGTGACCGGAGAAGATCATCGGCCCCGGCATGGCGACGTCGCGGTGCCGCGAGGCTGCCGCACTTCGAAGGCTGCGGGCGAGTGGGCTGTCGGGTTCCGAGGCGTGCCCGAACACGTCGGCGATCGTGCGTGCGAAGGCGGCGTTGTCGGCGATGTTGTACGCGACCCCGCACCCGGCGAGGTTGACGGAGTCGAGATCGGGGGCCACCACCAGAAACCCGCCGGCTGCGTAGGCACGCGCCATGGTGTCCAGGTTGCGTGCCGAGCGTGAGAACCCGTGCTGCAACCACACCAGCGCGGTGGGCTGTCGGGCTGGGATGTACCAGTGGGCCCTGAGGGTCACCGGTTGGCGGGCGCAGGTCGCGGTGATCGTGGACTGAGCCGTTGTGACCGAGGGCGACGACCCTGCGCGATCGGGCGCGAGCAACCCGAGGCAGAGCGCGACGATGACGGTCGTGATCGCTACGAGAGCGATGCGCGTCGTGGTTGTGTGTGAACCCCGGTGCATGTGTGTGAGCGTATGCCGGTCTGCGCCTTCCCGGCGCGACATTCTCCCGCCACGACCGGTGAGACGGCCCGTGCTGTCCTACTCTCACGGTGTGCAGCCCAATCGGCCGGTGACGATCTTCGGTCCCGACTTCCCGTTCGCCTACGACGACTGGATCACCCATCCGTCGGGGATCGGGTCGGTGCCGCCGGATGCCCTCGGCTCGGAGGTCGCCATCATCGGCGCGGGGATGGCCGGCATGGTCGCGGCCTACGAGCTGATGAAAATCGGGCTGCGGCCGGTGGTCTACGAGCCAGAACGAATCGGTGGGCGCCTGCGGTCGGAGCACTTCGTACCCGGGGAACCGGAGGTCGCCGAGCTCGGGGGTATGCGGTTCCCGGCGTCGTCGTCGACCTTCTTCCACTACGTCGACAAGTTCGGACTGCGGACGCGTCCATTCCCGAATCCGTTGACCGAGGCGGCCGGCAGCACCGTCATCGACCTCGGTGGGGAAACGCTCTACGCCCGCAGTCTCGACGATCTGCCGCCGATCTACACCGAGATCGAAAAGGCCTGGGACAGTGCGCTGGAACGCGTTGCCGGATTCTCTGCGCTGCAGGACGCGATTCGCGAGCGTGACCGCCCGAGACTGAAAGAGCTGTGGAACCGGTTGGTGGTCGATTGGGACGACCGGAGCTTCTACGATTTCCTCGCCACCTCCGACGAGTTCGGTTCGCTGAGCTTCCGTCACCGGGAGTTGTTCGGCCAGGTCGGCTTCGGCACCGGCGGTTGGGATTCCGACTTCGCCAACTCGATGCTGGAGATCTTTCGGGTGGTGGTCACCAACTGCGACACCGATCAGCATCTCATCGTCGGCGGCGTCGAACAGCTACCGCGCCGGCTGTGGTCGGAGAGTCCGCCCAAGATCGCACATTGGCCCGTCGGCACGAGTTTGTCGTCGCTGCACAGCGGCGTGCCCCGCGCGGGAGTGGCCGCGGTGCGCCGCCTCGGCCCGGACCGCATCGAGATCGTCGACACCTGGGGCCACTCCCACGTGTACCCGGCCGTCATCGCCACCTGCCAGGCGTGGCTGCTCTCGACCGAGATCGAGTGCGACGAAAGCCTGTTCAGTCAGGATCTGTGGATGGCCCTCGACCGTACCCGGTACATGCAGTCGTCCAAGACGTTCGTGATGGTGGACCGACCGTTCTGGTTGGACCGGGACCCGGCGACGGGCCGTGATGTGCTCAGCATGACGTTGACCGACCGGTTGACCCGCGGCACCTACCTGTTCGACAACGGGCCCGACCGGCCCGGCGTCATCTGCCTGAGCTACACGTGGATGAGCGACGCGCTCAAGGTGCTGCCGCACCCGGTGGACAAGCGGGTCTCGTTGGCGCTGGACGCATTACGCAAGATCTATCCCGACGTCGACATCGCCGAGCACATCGTCGGGCGGCCGATCACAGTCAGCTGGGAGAACGAACCACACTTCCTTGGGGCGTTCAAGGGCGCGCTCCCCGGACACTATCGCTACAACACGCGGATGTACGGCCACTTCCACGGGCAGGATCGACTGCCCGACGCCGAGCGCGGCATCTTCATCGCGGGCGACGACGTGTCGTTCATGCCCGCCTGGGTCGAAGGGGCGGTGCAGACCGCGCTCAACGCCGTATGGGGTGTGATCCACCATTTCGGTGGCGCCTCGCACCCCGACAACCCCGGTCCGGGCGACTGTTATGCCGACCTCGGACCGATCGACATCGGGTTGTGACCGAATGACCGATATCCTCCGAATAGCGCTTTGGCAGTGCGAGTCTCAGCCAGGATGCGTCGGCGACAATCTCGATCGTCTCGAATCGGCCGCGATGGAGGCCGCCGCACGATCCGCGGATCTGCTGATCACTCCCGAGATGTTCGTCACCGGGTACAACATCGGTGCCGACGCGGTGCGCGCGCTCGCCGAGCCTCCGGATGGTCCGATCGCCCAATGGGTTTCCGACATCGCTGTCCGGTCGGGTGTCGCAGTGCTGTACGGGTGCGCCGAGATCGGCTCCGACGGTCGGGTATTCAATACGATCAGGCTGGTGGACCGTGGCGGGACGGTCGTAGCGACACACCACAAGACGCACCTGTTCGGCGACGTCGACCGGGCGATGGTCGATGCGGGCGACGTTGCGCCACCTGTCGTTTCGCTGAACGGATGGCGCCTCGGGTTGTTGACCTGCTACGAGGTCGAATTCGGTGAACTCGTGCGGTCGCTTGCGGTGCGCGGCGCCGAGGTGGTGTGTGTGCCGACCGCCAACATGATCGCCTACGACGTGGTGCAGGACGTGCTGCTCCCGGCGCGAGCTCTGGAGAGTCAAGTGTTCATCGCCTACGCGAATTACTGTGGTTCAGAAGGAGATCTGCAGTATGGCGGGCGTAGCGTCGGCGTCGCTCCGACGAGTGAGAGCATCGCCACTGCCGGTCGCGAGTCGGCCCTTGTGGTCCTCGACGTCGACCGAACGGTGTTGGAGACGTCGCGGGCGCGGTACCCGTACTTGCGGGACCGTCGTCCGGAGATCTATTGACACCGTTCGGCAAGACACTTTCGGCCCCCGCTCGTGGTGAGCGGGGGCCGAATTCGGGGGAGGGGGGTGTCAGAGGACGTCGAGGTCGCCGTCTCCGTCGGTGTCGGTGAGGGCGGTCTCGAATTCGCCGTCGCCGTCGGTGTCGAATGCGCCGGTGTCGGCGATGCCGTCGCCGTCGGTGTCGAAGGCTGCGCCGTCGTCGAACTGGCCGTCGCCGTCGAGGTCGTAGGTGACCTCGACCAGTCCGTCGCCGTTGACGTCGGTGACCAGGCCGTCGATGGTGCCGTTGTTGTCGTAGTCTTCGCCGACGGCGTCGGTGGTGCCGTTGCCGTCGAGGTCGATCTTCGTTCCTGCCATGATGTCTTCTCCTTGTGTGTGGGCGGTGATCGGCTCGAGTGCCGTTCTGTGGATAGGAGGGCCGCCGGCGCCGGAATGTTCCAGGGGTGTCCCCACACATTCAGATGAATGACACGATTACCGCTCCACGGAGAACCGAATCGCTGCGCGCGCCTGCGCTGCCAGCGCCGAACCGGCACCCAACGGCCAACGGTGCATGACGTAGTCGGCTGCGGCGTCGACGTTGAGCTGGCGGCTGGAATTGCCGGTGCGCACCCACAATTCGGGTAGTGCGTTCTTACCCGGCTTCAGGTAGACGGGCTGCGGTGAAGGTACGCAGGTGATTCGGCAGACCGGCTGCGAACCGTCTTGAACCGCAACATCTTCGATGGAGACCCCGACGGAGGCGGCAGAGTTCTGGCCGAGCGTCGTGGTGAGCAGGTCGCGCAACCACAGTTCGAAGCGGTCGGCGTCGGGGACCTTGAGCGTCGCGTAGTCGGGGTCGAGACCGAGAGGTGTGCCGTCGTCGTCGACGCCGATCAGGAGTGTGCCGCCGTCGGCGTTGACGAACGCCGCGATGGTCTTCGCGATGACGTGCTCCATCTTCGGATCTTTCTGTCCGGTGCGCAGATTGATGCGCGCGGTGGACTTGAACTCGACGCGGTCGGACTCGCCCTGCGCGATGAGGTCGGTGATCGGGGCGTGCTGTTGACGCTGGAAGCGGGCGGCGACGGCGCCGTAGATCGCGACCACGACGATCGACCCGGCGAGCGCCAACAGGATGGTGACCGGATTCAGCACCCGGATGTGACGGTCGATGAGGCCGGCGACCAGCAGTCCCACCGTCGACCCGAGCATCGACAGCACGATGCATGTCGTGAGTTCGAGGTGTGCGTGGCGGCGCAATACCAGTCTGGCGACCCCGGCGAAGACCATCGCGACCGCCAGCACGATGAGGATGCCGATGGCCGCGGTCCACACCGGGACCGCCGTCTCGATCTCGGTGGTGTCGGCCACGGGGCGGATGCCGCCGCCGGCGGCCAGGTTCAGAAACGAGTCGTCGCGCACCCGGCCAGTATCGCCAACCGCGCCGGCCGGCATCGCCGACCCCCACCCTCGGAAAGCTGTACCTGTCAGCCCGACGAGACGCACTGCGCACTCGGCTGGGCTGCCACGTACGGATTTCGGTAGGTCAGAGGGTCGGCGACGAACACGTCTGATCAGCCCTGGTCGCGGTACGGGAGGAACTGCACGTTCCAGTGGTTGCCGTCGGGGTCGTCGAAGTAGACGAAGTGCCCCCACGGCTGAATGTCGACGTCGCTGACCTCGATGCCCGCGTCGACGAGGTGTTGGTGGGCGGCGTTGATGTCGGAGACGCAGAGCATCAGGGTGCCGGCATTCGGTGGTGCGGCGTCGACCAGGCCCTTGCCGAAGGCGATCGAACATCCCGATCCAGGCGGTGTCATCTGGACGAATCGGATGTCGTCACTGGGGGACTGGTCGTGGTCGGCGTGGAATCCGACGCGCGTGTAGAAGTCCTTTGCCCGGTCGACGTCGGTGACGGGGAGAAAAGCGACTTCGAGTGTCCAGTCCATGATGTCGGTCCTTCGCTGTGGTGAGGTTGATGACAAGACCTATCATCGCGGGTATCGAGGACAGCTTCGGTCCTCGTTACCGCCTGAAGCGCGTGTTCCTCATCTTCTACTGCTCGTTGAGCAATTTCCGGTGCTACCAGATCAACGGTCAGTACGCCCGGGGCCTGCCGAGCCACTGCTACTGGATCCACCAGCGAGTCAACTCGCGGGTGACCACCGGAATCTGCAACAAGTTCTTGCACTGACCGGCAGGCGCAGCAAAGGCGGTCCCACCAGTCGTGGGACCGCCTTTCGTGCGCCTGCGCCCTTCGGCGCTCACACCGAGAATCCCGGTGTGCCTGGGCACACCGGGATTCTCCGGGGTCACGCTACATCACACGTCGACGTTGCCATCTTCGTCGACGGTGGCGTCGGCGACCTCGTTGCCTTCCGAGTCGACAACCGTGTCGAAGGTGCCGTCGAAGTCGGTGTCGACCGCAATGACGTCGGCCTCGGCGTCACCGTCCACGTCGTAACCGACGGCGTCGATTTCGCCGTCCTCATTGGTGTCGACGGAGATCTCGACGAGGCCGTCGTTGTTCACGTCGGTGATGACGGCGTCGTCGACGCCGTCATTGTCGGTGTCGACCACCAGTGCATCGGTCACGCCGTCGCCGTCGACGTCCACGGGGGTTGGTTCGGTCATTGTTCGGTCCTATCTGGTTGGTGTTGCCGATTGATGTTGTATCGATTGGAGTGCTGGGAGTTCGAAAATGTTCCCGGTCCCTGCAAAAGACTCGGCGGCGAGGCACGGGCACTCATCGCACGTCCGCCAACAGGTCCTGCAGGATGTCGCGCGCGCGGGAGATCCGGCTGCGAACGGTCTGGACGCCGATGCCTTGCGCCTCGGCGATCTCGGCATAGCTCAGGTCGCCGTATACGCGCAGGACGAACGTGGCCCGATATGCGTCCGGCACCCGGCTCAGCGCGTCCTGGATGCGGTCGGACAATACGATGCCGGACGTGAAGTCGACCGTCGACACCGGTTGGTGGTCGTCGATGTCGTCGGTGTCGGGGCGCTTGCGGATCTGGGCGAGTGCAGCATTCGACGCGATACGGAACAGCCAGGTCGACAGCTTGGCGTCGCCGCGATACCGGCCGATGGCGCGCCACGCCGCGACCAGCGCGTCCTGCAGCGCATCCTCGGCGTCGTGCGGATTGCCCGTGATGCGCAAGCAGATCGCCCACATCCGGTCGCGTTGCGCCTCGACGAGTTCACCGAAGGCGCGCTGATCACCCGTACGCGCACGATCGATGAGTTCGGTTTCTGCGGAACCATTCTCGGCAGCTTCCAGCCCTGGGGCGATGGGTTCCGATGACGGCATGTCAGGCCTCGAAACGTGGGTGGGAGCCGGTCCGGGCGGGCACCCGCTCATGGTAGAGCCGGTGCGGGTTTGCCGCAGTTCATCCGACATTTCCGGTACTTCGGGCAGCGGCCGTAACGTGAAGGTCAGATGTCGATGTCGTCGACATCGTCGGCAGCTGCCGCATCGTGGTCATCGTCGAACGACGCGGCCTCGTCCCAGACCCCCGCGTCGTCGACGACGAAGTCGGCGTCGTCGTCGACCGTCTCCACCTCGGGAGAGTCGACATCGACGTCGGTCTCTTCGCCGACCGGCTCGGTGAGATCATCGTCGACCTCATGCGCCGGATCGAAGGAGCCGGCCAACGTGGTCGCCCAGACGTCGTCGGGGACGGTCAGTGCGCCCGGGTCGTTGGCGATCAACCACGCGTCGAAGTCATCGGGTGTATCGGTCATCGCTGCTGCTCCTGATCGTCATATCCTCTTGGAGAGACGGGGCGGCGAAAAAGTTCCCGACTATCCGAAGGCGGTATCGCGTGGGCCGGCGCATCACCCTGCGGGGCAGGATCGAGCAGTTGCTCGACGAGGTGGCGCAGATCTCCGGCGATGCCGAACTCGTCAGCGCATTGCGCGCCCAGTTGGCCCATCCGCTGACCGTCGCGCTCGTGGGACGGGTCAGCTCGGGCAAGTCGACGCTGCTCAATGCCCTGGTCGGGGATCGGGTGGCGCCGACCGACCGTGCGGAGTGCACACAGGTCGCGACCCTCTACGCGGCCGGGTCGCCGCAGCGCATCGAGGTGATCGGCCTCGACGGTTCGGTCGAGGAGTTACCCGGCCCGATGCGCGGCGAGCTCGGCCGGGCACCCGAGGAGATCGACCACGCCGTCGCCTACATTCCGTCGCGATTGCTGCGCGACACCTTCCAGGTGATCGACACACCAGGGTTGTCGGGCTTCACCGGCACCGCGGAAATCGCGACGCGACGTGTGTTCGGCGGTGGGTCGACGACACCGCGCGGCGGCCTGCCCCGCCCCGACGTCATCCTGTTCCTGCTCGACGACGCGGCCGGTCCCAAGGACGACGAGGTGGAGTTCCTCCAGACCTGCGGAGCGTCGGCCCAGAACACCATTCTCGTTCTCTCCCAAGCGGATCTGATCGCCGCCGACGCGCCGATGGTGAAGGCGCAGGAGATCGCCCGCCGGATCTGGCGCCGATTCGGAGCCATAGCGGGTGCCGTGGTGGCGATCTCCGGGTTGATGGCCGAGGCGGGTGTCTGTGGGCTGACCGAGCGGGAGACCGCGCAGATCGCGCGTCGGGGCCAGATCGAGAGCTGGGAGCTGCTGTCGATCCTCGACGGCAGTGTCCCGCCGCCACCCGGTGTGTCCGTCGACGACCTCGCGCGTGTCGAAGAACTCGTCGGGGCCTACGCGATGGATGCGGGTGCCGAGATTGCCGCACAGGGTGCGCAGGCGTTCTGCGACTGGTGTCACCACGCGTCGGGTCTCGCTGAACTGCGTCTGGCGATCGGGCGACGATTCGTCGCGGTGGGCGACGTGCTCAAGGCGCGGACGACGATCGCCGAGCTGCGGGCGGCGGCCTACCGGAGCCCGAATCGGGACGCGATCCTGGGCGCGATCGAGGACACCGAGAGCACGCCGGAGGCACATCGTTTGCGCGAGGTGGCCGCGGTGGAGTCGCTGGCCCGCTGGCAGCCCGACAGCGACGTGATCGGCGAACTGACCTACGCCATCGCCGTGCGCAGCGTCCACCAGTTGCTGTCGTTGCCGCCGGGTGCCCCGCCCGCGCAGATCGAGGACGTCGCGCGCCAACGCGCCGCCGACGCCCGCGCACGCCGGTCGCTGGCCGCGTCGTCGGCCGAGCGGGAGGCGCTGCTGGTGCTCGAGCAGACCTATCAGCTGGTGCGCCGCGGCCTCTGGGCCAGTTGATGTGTGAGCCTGTGTGACATGAGAACGGAGTGCACCTCATGAGCGAGAAGGTCGCCGGCAAAGCCGAACCCGCTGCGGGCAAGGCCACCGTGAATGCCGATGCCGTGCTGCAGAGCGCGCTCGACCTGCTCCGCAAACACGGCGAGGGCGAGGTTGCCGAACGGGCCCTGCAGGTGCGGGCGCGTCCCGCCCCGGAGGGCAGTGTGGTGGTGGTCGGCGAGGTGAGCCGCGGGAAGAGTTCTCTGGTCAATGTCCTTGCCGGACAACCAGGTCTGGCTCCGGTCGACACCGAGATCACCACCGCGGTCTACGTCCGGTTCGTCCCGGCCACGCCGGACCTCGACCTGGGTGCCGCAGAGATCGAGTTCCCTGGACTGACCCGGACCATCGCTGCCGCCGAGTTGTCCGAGTGGGTGACCGTCGACGGTCGTCATGCCGACGGTGCCGCCATCGTCGCCGACGAGGCCGCGGACGGGGGCACGGTCGGGTTGCCGGTGGTCGGCGCGCGCGTCGCCATCGATTCGACCCTGCTGCCCGACACGATCATCGTCGACACACCGGGGGTCGGTTCCCTGGTCGCCGAACATGTCCAGGCGGCGGTGACGGCTTCCCGCGGTGCCGGCGTCCTGCTGATGGTGTGCGACGCGACCGCCCCCATGAGCGCCCCGGAACTGACTTTCCTCAACACGATCAGCGCGGAGATCGCCTCGGTGGTGCTGGTGGTCACCAAGATCGACCTGGTGATGCGGCAGTGGCGCACGATCGTCGCCGAGAACCGCGCCCTCATCACCAGCCACGCCCCGCGCTTCGCGCACATCCCGATCATCGGTGTGTCCAATCGGATCGCCGAGCAGGCGACCGCGATCACCGACCCCGAACGAGCACGACGCGCGCTGGACGCGTCGGGTATCGCCGAGCTGGCACACACGCTCACGTCGTTGGTGCGGGGCTCGGCAGACTCGTCCGTGCGCAACGCCCTGCAGGTGACCTTCGTCGGACTCGACGACGTACGCGGCCGGTTGGTGCTGGAGATCAAGGCGACCGCCGCCGCCCCGCAGATCAAAGCGGAGGTGGAGGCCGAACGTGATCGGCTGCAACAACTTCGGGCGCGAAAACAGGAGTGGGCGCACCGGTTGCAGCAGCAACTGACCGAGTTGGCGGTCCGAGCCGACGACCTGCTGCGCGACGAGTTCGAGACCCTGGTGACCCAGTGGTCCATGCGGATCGACAAGTTGAAGTTCTACGAACCGCACCGCGCGTCGAAGGAGTTGGTCGGGCAGATGACCGTCGACCTGGAAGCGGCCGCGCGCACCGTCAGCGAGATGTTCGTGGCCGGTGTGGAGGAGATCGCCGATGACCTGTTCGACGACGCCGAGATCCGGGGGTCGGTGCTGACGCGGCTGTCGGAGGGTGACGAGCTGGCCCTGCGCGGGCAGCAGAAGGTGTCGCCGTGGAAGAACATGGTCGATCCGATCCTGCTCAGTGCCATGGCCGCCGGCGGGCCGCTCGCCTTGATCCCCGGCGTCAACCTGGTGGCCGTGCCCATCTGGTCGGGCATCGTCATCGGCTTCCGGGCCTCGCGGGTGGGCAAGGAGAACCACCGCAAGTGGCTGACCAAGGCCGCGAACGACATGAAGGCCGATCTGCGGTCACAACTGAAGGCGATGAACGGCCAGGCGGTCGGCGAACTGCGCATCGCCTATGGCGCGCTCCTGGAGAAGCGGATCGCCGAGTCGACGGCGATCATCAACGAGGCGGCCGCGGAATCCAAGAAGTCGACCGCGCAGCGTCAGCAGACGGTCAACGAGTTGCGCACCCAGGTGACGGCCATCGACGGTGTGCGCAAGTCGATCGCGACGGTGCTGCGCACCCGTCCCGCTCCATAGACTGCTCAGCCGGCGGAGAGGCTGCCAGGTGTCCGGGTGTGGAACCATGGGCAGATCGCCGCGGCGCGTGTGAAAGTGTTCTGTACAGAGGAGGTGCCCGGTGCCAGAGGACGTCAAACGGCGGCTGTGCATCGACTTCGGCACCAGCAACACCGCCGCGGCCTACCGCGTGGGCGTCGCCGAACCCGTCGTCGTGCCGCTGTCACGCGAGGGAGTCGCAATGCCGTCGGCCGTGTTCGCCGACGGCGACTCGCTGTCCGTCGGCGCCGCGGCCATCGCGAGTCGGCTGCAGCGTCCAGATGCCTTCGAAGGCACCCCGAAGTCCCGCATCGCCGAGGGCGAGGTCGAACTCGGTGATCGCTTCTGGCCGGTCGAGGATCTGATCGGTGCGGTCCTTCGTCACGTCCATCACGCGGCGCTGCGGCACAGCGGACTGCCGGCATTCGACTCGGTCGTCCTGACCCACCCCGACAAGTGGAGCGAGCGTCGCAAGCGCGTCCTGCGCCACGGCGCCGAACGCGGTGGCATCCGCCCGGACCAGATCCGGTTGGCGTCGGAGTCGCTGGCCGCCGCGTGGTACTACGTGTATCGGGGTCACGACGTCTCGCCGGGTGAACGGATGTGTGTCTTCGACTTCGGCGCCGGAACCTGCGACGTTGCCGTGCTCATGCGTGACACCGACGGCAGCTTCACCGTCGTCGGCTCTGGCGGTGACAACTACCTCGGTGGTCGCGATTTCGATGTGCGCTTGCTGCGCTGGGTCTCCGACGAGGCTGCCGAACTCGACCCTGCACTGCCGGAACGACTGCGCGGCAACGCAAATCAGCTCATCCTGGCCGAGAAGGTGCGGATGGCCAAGGAGGCGTTGTCGGAGAACTCGCAGGCGGCGATCGAGTTGCCCGACGTCGGACGCTCGCTGCTGCTCACCCGCCGCGAGTTCGAATCCATGGTCGCGCCGTTCGTCGAACGTGCCACCGAACTCACGCGCGAGGCCATCAAGGGGGCCGACGCGGTGCAGGGTGCGCAGGCCTCGGACAAGCCTTCCGAGCGATTGGCGGTCTACGTGACCGGCGGAACCAGCAGCATTCCGGCCGTGCAGGCAGCGCTGTCGGCGGTCGGCCGGGTGGCGCGGATCGGTGACCCGAAAGTCGTTGTCGCGCAGGGTGGACTGCTGCGATCGACGAACGTCGAGGTACCGGCGTCGGCGGCGATATCAGTGATCGGCGCCGCCCGGAACCAGGCCGGCAACCGGATCACCTTCCCGCAGGCCCAACCCGGCTCGATGGTGTCTGCGGTGCACGTGCGCAACGGGCAGCCGGTTCGTACCGGGGCCGCGTTGGCGACCGTCGACATGCCGTCGGGCAGGGCGGTATTGGAAGCTCCGTGCGATGGGGTGGTGGACGGGGTGAACCTGCGGCCGGGGGTGCCTGTGTCGCCCGGGGCCGTGTTCATGGTGATCGGACCGCCCGATCTGCCGCACGGCGCCTGGGCATCGCTGCACCGCGTGCCGGCGCGGTTCTCGTCCAATGGCGGCCGGCCGGCCGGGCGTGCTCCTCATGTCCGGCCGATCGGTCCGCGAGAATCCCGCTGAGGGATTCACGCTGAGAGATTCGCAGGTAACTTCGATCACAATCTGGGCTTTACACGGGCCCCGCCATACCCTAACGTAGGCTACGCATCGGTAACCTACTCACGGGTAGCGCCGTCGCAGGGGGTCATTGGGGGAGCAGACACGCTCTCGTGCAACAGTTCTGGCTTGTCGCTGGTTCAAGGCGAGCGAAGCGACGCGGAGTTTCGCTGCGGGGCGAGCGAAGCGACGGGGAATTTCGCTGCGGGGCGAGCGAAGCGACGGGGAACCTTACATCCGGTCGGGGTTGAGGGGAGGGCTTTGATGACCGATGTACTTGACCTGTACCTGCCGCAGCGCACCACGAAGCGGTATCTCGGGGCTGCCGCGTTGCTCGAGGCCATCGAGATCGAGCAACTGATCGTTGTGCCGGGTCTCAACGCATTGCTCGCCCAGCCCAGCCGGTTCGGCTTGGCCGGGGAAACGGCGGCAGCGTTGGCCGCGACACTTCGGCAGCACGTCCGCACCGTCGCGCAACTGAAGACGATGGCTCTCGAAATTCTGGGCGAAACACGATGTAGCGCAGCACATATGAACAAGATGCCATCGTCTCTGCCGGTTCGCGGACTGGCGACGATCATGGCGCACCCGCGCCGCGCCGACGACCCGGATGTGCGCGCGATCGTCTCGATCGGGTTCGCATTGGTCGCCGTGCATGCCGTGACAGATCCGACGAACTGCACCACCGCGTCGCCGGCGCTCAATCTGGTCCCGCCGCCGCTGCATCGGGATCGGTCGCTGTTGGGCCGGGTTCTGGCACGAGCACTCCCGGGACTGGATGCGGAGTCGGCGATGCTCCTGACACTGTACGTGACCAAGGCGAGCTCGTTCTTCGCTGCCGCCGAGCGCCGCCGCGGGGACACCGAGGAGTTCTCGCTCGTGCGCTACAACCCGCATGCGTTACGCGCGACATGCCAGCGCATCGGTTTGCGCACAAGGCAATTACGCATCGCACAGCCGTGAGATGCGCGTTCTCGAGATGACGATGAATCAAAGGGGGAACGCCGTGACGGCGTACAAGAGGGTGTCGGGCAGAGTCGCTGCATTCGTGGCGGCGGTGGTGATCACGAGCTTTGCCATCACCGCCGTGCCGGTGCAAGCCGAGCCGTCAGGAGCTCGGACAACCGTGGCGGCACCGTCCGCGATCGCGGACGAGACAGCGCAGGCACAGCGAATCGTCGACTACATCAACTCAGCACAGCGGCAGGGTGCGGCGAAGGGTCAGGTGCGGGCCGTCAACGCCCTGACCCACGACGTGGCGACCCGGCCACTAGGGCCGGTTCCGGACACCGGTGCGGCCGGTCCGGCCCAGCGAGGTTTCTGGCCGGCTTTCGCCTACGGCCAGGTTCATCCAAATGCGGCACCACCCGGCGCCAACGACTTTTCGTGCAAGCCGAAGGCCGGGCAGAATCCGGTGGTACTCGTCCACGGCACCTGGGAGAACGCGTACGACAATTGGGCTGCGTTCGCACCTGTCCTGAAACGGGCCGGCTACTGTGTCTTCGCGCCGAATTACGGGCGCACCGACCTGCTCAACGGCGGCGGCCTGGGGGTAGCGCTCCCGGGCACGAACGGTGTTGTGGCCATTGAATACTCGGCCGCGCAGCTCGGTCAGTACATCGATCGGGTACGACGAGCGACCGGTGCGTCGAAGGTCGACATCATCGGGCATTCCCAGGGTGGTCTCGTCGCGCGACAGTGGATGAAGTTCGGTGGGGGAGCCGACGATCGGCATCCCGAGCGCAATAAGATCGGCAGGCTGATCACCTTCGGGGCGACCAACAAGGGGACGACGCTGCTGGGCATCGGCGCGCTCGGCCGGGGTATCAACAATCTCGGTCCGGCTTTCAACGTGCTGGGCGTGGTCGAGATCTTCGTCGGTCGTTCCGGTATCCAGCAGACGGTCGACTCGCCGTTCATCCGGAACCTGAACCGATCGAAGCTGGTGTTCCCCGGAGTCGATTACACGATTGTCGGCACCCGGTACGACGAGGTGACAACACCCTACGACCTCACGTTCATCCGTCGCCCCGGAGTGCGGAACATCGTCCTGCAGAACGGTTGTGAACAAGACACCTCCGATCACCTGGCGATGTCGTACTCGCCGCGGGCGATCTCCATCGCGCTGCATTCGCTGGATCCGGTGCGATTCCCGCGTCTCGCGTGCGGGCCGAGTCCGTGGTTCTTCAGCTTCTGACTCCTTCTGACTCCTTCTGACTCCCTCATGCGGACGCCGGGGAGGGCGTCGATGAGGGACCGGTCGGGCCGATCGTCGATCGATCGGCCCGACCGTGGTCTACAGGCGTACCCTGCGACTTGTGACCGCCTCGGACCCATCGCGTTATCGGTGGCTCCTGCACGTCGATCTCGACCAGTTCCAGGTTTCGGTGGAACGTTTGCGCAGTCCCGAACTGGTGGACGTCCCGGTGATCGTCGGCGGCAATGGCGATCCCACAGAAGCACGCAAAGTGGTGACGTGCGCGTCGTATGAGGCACGCGAGTACGGTGTGCGCGCAGGCATGCCGCTGCGCGCGGCCTATCGCAAGATGCCCGATGCGGTGTACCTACCACTCGACTTGGGTGCTTACGACGTCGCGTCGGCGGAGGTCATGGAGGTGCTTCGCGGATACGGCCACCCGGTCGAGGTGTGGGGATGGGACGAGGCGTACCTCGGTGTCGGGTCGCTCGACGGGGGCGAACCGTCGCTCGACGACGCCGAGATCGCGGCGCTGGCCACGCGGATCCGTGCCGACATCCGTGACGAGTGCGGGTTGAGCAGCTGCGTGGGTATCAGTGACAACAAGCAGCGGGCCAAGATGGCCACCGGATTTGCCAAGCGTCCCAACGACTCCGGCTCGGTCGTCGAGTCGCCGAAGGTCTTCCTGCTGGACGGTCGTAACTGGCTCGACCTGATGGGCGAGCGGCCCACCCGGGACCTGTGGAGTGTCGGGCCCAAGACGTCGGCCAAGCTGGGCCGTAACGGAATCGAGTTGGTGCAGGATCTGATCGGCACTCCGCGTGACGTGCTGATCGCGTTGTTCGGACCCCATCAGGGCAACTGGCTGTACGTGCTGAGCCGGGGTGGCGGTGACTCGACGGTGACGCCGGAGCCGTGGCTGGCTCGGTCGCATTCCAAATCGCAGACCTTTGCCCGTGATCTGCACACCTACGACGAGATGCGTTCGGCAGCCGCCGATCTGCTGCGTGACCTGCTCGACCAGGTGGTCGGCGAAGAACGCATGCCGTTCCGGGTGGCGGTCACGGTGCGGACAACGACCTTCTTCACCCGCACCAAGTCGCACAAGCTCGATGCGCCCACCACCGACTACGACACATTGGAAGCCGAGGTCGCCGAGTTGCTCACCAAGTTCGAGATCGACCGTCCGGTCCGGTTGCTCGGCGTGCGGCTCGACCTCGAGACCGACGAAACCGACTCGGGACCATCATGATCGGTTCCAGGCGCACAGTAGCGCTGATCGTCCTCGGTGTGCTGGCCATGGTGTCCGGTCACACAGTAGTGGCGCACGCAGATCGGCCGGTCCGTGTGACGTACGACTATCGCGCCGGCATCGAGGCCGAGCTGCGCCACCCTGGTGGGTCGCTTCCGGGCACCAATGACTTTCATTGCCGACCGACGACGGCGCATCCGCGGCCGGTGATCCTGCTGCACGGCAGCGGCGGTGGCCGACAGACCAACTGGGCGACGCTCGCGGCGGTCCTGCGCAACGCCGGCTACTGCGTCTTCGCACCCACCTACGGCACTCTGGGTGAGGTGTGGCCGGCCTCGGCGCTGGGCGGTCTGGGACCCAAACTCGACAGTGCTTGGCAGGTCAAGACATTCGCGGATCGCGTACGGGCCGCGACCAGGGCGCGTCAGGTCGACATCGTCGGGCATTCGCTCGGGACCGAGATCCCCACGTACTGGCTCAAGTATCTCGGCGGCGCAGGTTCGGTCTCTCACTACGTGTCCCTCGCTCCGTACTGGCGTCAGGGGCCGGATGGAGATGACGCGCGCGGCGAGGCGATCTCCCGGTTCCGTGCTCTGCTCGGCAAGCCCGGTCCGCGTCGCCCATGCCCGGAATGCAGCTCGCCTCCAGGGGATCTCGACTTCAACGCCGCAGTGCGTCGGCCGACGCCGTATCTGCCCGGCATCCGATACACCAACATCGTGACCCGCCACGACGAAATAGTCACCCCCTACACCAACGGTCTGCTCGCGGGACCGCCCGGGACGAGGGTCCGCAACATCGTTCTCCAGGATGGTTGCGCCGCCGATCATTCCGGACACCTCGGCCTGGTTGCCGGCCGGCGATCGACCGCTCTCGTGCTCGCCGCCCTCGACCCCGCACATGCGCCGCCGATCCCGTGTGTCCCGGTGGCGCAGACCATTTGAGTTCACTTCCCGCTGGGCGTAACCGCTCTTCTCTGCCGCCCTGCCTCCGCTCCCTGAGGTGCGAGCGAAGCGAGCCTCGAAGGGCCTGGTGAGATGACGTTGCTGCCTCACCAGGGGCTAGTGGGGGTGGATCGGTTCCCGATGGGATGCTGGTCCACTGTGAGCCTGCCCCGCCGGTGACCACTATGACTAGGGCTGAAACCACGTTGGTGGATT